>JALVIU010000070.1 GCA_027028665.1 Candidatus Atribacteria bacterium
GGTCTCTTCCATGATAGTTCCTCCTTAATCGTATTAATTCTTAATTACTTAATTAATTTAAGTAAAGGATTTAATCTAAGTATCGATTTAATCTAAGTATCAGTAAAAGTAAAAAATAAAAGATTAAAAGATTAGTTAATATAGTATTTATAAATATTATAACATATAAAATAAAAAGATTTTTTAATGAATTATTGTTTTATTGATAAAATTAGTGATAAAATTAGTTGACAGTTGACCCGGGAATAAATAGCTCTTGGGTGCTCGCTATATCAAATTTAATTAGAAATATAACATTTTTATTGATATATTATGAAAATTTTCTGATTTATCTTGACAGCAATAACAAAAAGATTTATACTTAAAATGGATTTTTTGGTATTTTACCTTAGAGTTTTAGCTCTATGGAAAGGGGGTGAGGTAGACTTAGTTTTGTGTCTTAAGTTTTTATTTTTTGAGAAATTTTAAAAAATGAAAATGGAGGTAAATACTATGAAGAAGTTGTTAGTTTTATCTTTGACTTTAGTATTTGTGCTTAGCTTGAGTTTATTTGCATATGGTGAATCTTACCTTTTAGCACCTAAGAGTTTAAATAACCCATATTGGTTTGCTGTAGAAAATGGAATGAAAGATGCAGCACAGAAACTTGGTGTGAAAGCTATATTTGATGCACCTGTAGAAGCAGATGTAGCAAAGCAAGCACAGAAAATTATAGATTATGTAATAAAAGGTGTTGCAGGTATTGGTATTTCCCCAAATGACCCAGAGGGTATAAAAGTTGCCGTGAAAAAAGCTTTAGAAAAGGGAATTCCTGTTATTACCTTTGATGCAGACGCACCAGACAGTGGAAGATATGTATATATAGGTACCAATAACTATGTTGGTGGTTATGAAGCAGGAAAACTTATGGCGAAATTTATAAAGAAGATGAAAGCAGACAAAAGTGAGATAAGGCTTGCAATTCTTACAGGTGGCCTTGCCGCACTTAATCTAAATGAAAGAATCAAAGGATTTAAAGATGCACTTGCCAAGAATTGCTCCAAAAAGATCGTATATGTAGCAGATCCTTTCCCATGTAATGATGATACTGCAAAGAGTATTCAGATTATTGCAGATGTTATGAGAAAGTACAAAAACCTTGATGGATGGTTTATGGCAGGTGGATGGCCACTCTTTGCTCCTCCAAAATCTTTAGAACAGGCATTAGGCGGAAAAGAAAGAGTAAAAGATCTTATCGTGATAAGTTTTGATACCTTAATGCCAGAACTTGAAATAGTAAAGGCTGGAATTGCAAAGGGACTTGTAGGACAGAGACCATATATGATGGGTTATCTTTCTATGATGGTACTCTATGATATGGCAAGACTTGGTGTGGAACAAACACTTAGAATTCTTCCAAAGGATCGTAAGATCGACACAGGTGTTGATATAGTAACACAGGAAAACGTAGTAGAATTTATGAAATCTGTAGAAAAGATTTATCAGAAGAGAAAATAATTATTTAGATATAAAAGGGGGATTTATCCCCCTTTTTTTATTATACAAAGCGAAGAAAAAGGAGAAGTTAAATGAAGAGGATATTTCAAATAAAAGAGATAGGTATCCTTATTATTTTACTTGTTCTTATGGGTTTTCTAGGGATTACTACAAGGTCCTTTCTTACCTCTGAGAATCTTTTAACTGCACTTTTAAACATCTCTTTTATAGCTATTATGGCATTTGGGGAAACAATGGTTATTATCACTGCAGGTATAGATCTCTCTGTAGGCTCGATTTTGGGTATATCCAGTGTAGTCATAGCATTATTACTTCATGATTATCATATGGCAATGGTTCCAGCTATTTTGTCTGGACTTTTAATGGGGACTACTATGGGTTTGGTAAATGGTTTTTTGATAACCAAGCTAAAACTACCTCCTTTTATTGCAACTATGGGCATGTTAAGTATTGGTAGAGGCCTTGCCTATGTATTGACTGGTGGATGGCCTATTTCTCCATTCCCTGAAACATTTACTAATATTGGGCAAGGAAAACTCTTTGGTATTCCAAATCCGGTTTTGTTTATGATAGTATTAGCAATTATTGCCCACATATTCCTTAAATATACAGTTTTAGGAAGAAGAATATATGCAGTAGGCGGTAATCTAAATGCTGCAAGGCTTTCTGGCGTAAAGGTAGATAAAATACTTATATTGGTGTATGCTATTGCAGGTTTTCTTGCTGGTATATCAGGGTTTTTGATGACTGCCTGGCTTGGTGTGGGACAGGCAAATGCAGGACAGGGTTATGAGCTTGATGTTATTGCAGCGGCAGTGATAGGTGGTACGAGCCTTATGGGTGGTGAAGGTACCATATTGGGCACCATATTGGGTGCAGCTATTATGGGTATATTGAGAAATGGGCTTATTCTTTTGGGTGTCTCCTCTTTCTGGCAACAGGTGGCAATAGGTTTAGTAATTATATTTGCTATTGCATTTGATAGGTTAAGAGGAGGATTAAGAAAGTGAGTGACACGGTCCTTGAAGTGAAAAATATATGGAAAGAGTTTCCAGGAGTTATTGCACTTAAAGGTATAAATGAAACCTTTCTAAAGGGTGAAGTGCATGCCATAGTAGGAGAAAATGGCGCAGGAAAATCTACTTTGATAAAGATAATTTCAGGAGTCTTTTCGCCAAATAAGGGAGATATCTTTCTAAAAGGAAAAAAAGTAAGATTTGGGTCTCCTATTGATGCAAAAAGCCATGGTATTGTAACTATCTTTCAGGAACTTTCTGTGCTCCCGAATCTCTCTGTGGCAGAGAATATATTTATAGGTCAAGAAAAGACTAATCTTGGTTTTTTAAGCTATGGAGATCTTTATAAGAGGACAAAAGAGATATTAGAACAATTAGAAATTGCAGACATATCCCCATCTACTATAACAGGTACCCTCTCTGTTGCATATCAGCAGCTTATCGAGATAGGAAGGGCAGTAGCGACAAAGGCAGATGTTATTATAATGGATGAACCTACCTCTTCTCTTACCGAAAATGAGGTAAAGACACTATTTAAGATAATCGGAAAATTAAAGGATAACGGAGTTACAGTAATATATATCTCTCATAAATTAGATGAAATTTTCCAGATTGCAGATAGGGTAACAATCATGCGGGATGGAGAAAAGGTAGGTATCTATAATATAGATGAGGTAGTGGAAGATAGGATTATCGAACTGATGGTAGGTAGAAAACTGGAAAATTATTATATAAAGGATTCTAAACCTCGTAATGAGGTAATTCTTCAGGTAAAAGGTTTTAATGGGGAAAAGTTTAGGAATGTAAGTTTTGATCTGCGAAAGGGAGAAATCTTAGGGTTTTCTGGTCTTGTTGGTGCAGGGAGGACAGAACTTATGATGTCGCTTTTTGGTTTTTTGCCGTATGATAAAGGTGAGATATATTTAAAAGGTAAAAAGATAAACATAAAAAGTCCTTTAGATGCTATTAATTATAATATTGGTCTTGTGCCCGAGGATAGAAAACTTCAAGGGCTTATACTTATTATGACTGTAAGGGAAAATATTACACTTCCAGGCCTTGATAGGATAAAAATCGCAGGTTTTATAAAACTTGCAGAGGAATATAGAATTGCAAAGCAAAAAGTAGAAGAGCTCTCTATAAAAACCCCTTCTATAGAACAGAAAGCCCTGAACCTTTCAGGAGGAAATCAGCAAAAGGTGGTACTTGCCAAATGGCTCAATTTAAGGCCTGAGATCCTTATACTTGATGAGCCAACACGTGGTATAGATGTAGGGGCAAAGGCAGAGATCTATAAGCTTATGAATGAAATGGCAAAAGAAGGAATAAGTATTATAATGGTATCCTCTGAACTTCCTGAGATTCTTGCCATGAGTGATAGAGTAGCCGTAATGGCAGAAGGGGAGTTAACTGCAGTTTTGGAAAGAGATGAGGTATCAGAAGAAAAGATTATGCATTATGCAACCCCTCGATCAGTGCTTTCGAAGGCCTCTTAAGGTTTAAATAATAAAGGAGGAGTTTTCTCCTCCTTTATTATTTTGTATAGACAATCTCTTTTACTAAATCCAGTATCCTTGCCTGATCACCTTTTTCCCTTGCCTTTTGTAATTCCTCTTTTTCCCTATATATGAGAAGGGCCTTTTTCATCGCATTTGCAAAAAACTCTTTTGATAATCTAATAGCAGCTATGGGTTCTGTTCGATATGTAAATTGATCTTCTCCAAACCATCCATCATATCCTGTATCTATTGCAGCATAACAAAAGTCTATAAACCTCCATATATCTCCTGTTCCTGCCACACGGTCTTCGTCATTGCTATGGGTCTTTGCAGTATTTAGGTGGAAATTGGCCACAGGGACATCCATGAATTTTGCCATGTATAACATGGATGCGGGCTCTACTGCATACATTTGCTCATGTCCATAATCTATGGCTACTCCCATAGCAGGTATTCCAAGCTCATCATTTACCTTTTTTGCAAAGAGAATACCCTGGTGTGTAGTTGCAACTACCATATTTCCCTCCCTGGGTTCGTGAGATTTTGCCTCTACGCCAAACCTTAAGCCCCTTTTATTTGCTTTTTCTGCAATTTTTAGCACACCTTCAAAAAACCATTTGAACAGATTCCCATAATTTGCCTCAAAATTGTAATCCCATCCATCTGAGCCAGGCCATAGTGCCACAGAAGAGCATCCTATCTCTGCTGCGAGATCCACTGTATCGAGTGCACGAGAAAGCGCCCTTTCTCTTACTTCCTTTATGGGATTAGCTATACTTCCCATTTTCCATTGATGATGTGTCCATACATTTGTATTCATATTTGTAGGTACCATATTTAGTTCCTTGAAGGCACTTTTTACCTCATCTATAAGCTTATAATTCCACTTTCCTGTGTCATCATCTACAAATACAGTATTATGTAGCTCTACACCTTTGACCTTTGCCTCTGCTACTCTATATAGTTGAGATATAATATCACTTGGTAATGAAGGATTATACCCTCCTGTTGCAAATCTGTCTGTAAAATCTCCTGCTGTCCAATGGCCTGCAGCAAATTTAATATCAAATTTTTCGAAGAACTCATCGACCTTTTCGTCTTTTATAAAACCAGGATATTTACTTTCTAAATTACTTAAAGACTCTTTTCTTAGTTTCATTTTCTTTACCCCTATATTTTTATGTTAAAAATACGTTATAAATTAAAATCATTATTTAATTTATTATAATATATTGATAGTTTCTTGTCAAATATCTTAGTTATTAGTTAATCCCTTTAGATTTACAATATCTACAATTCTACAATACAAAACAAAGATAGGGATATAGAATTGTATCTTTTATTTTCTTCCCTGTTTTTTTAATGCTTATCAAAGGAGTATACAGATTTTAATCTCAATTAGATGTTCAAATAAGGATATATGAAATAGAAGTCTCCAGGTTAAACAATCTAAACCCTGTGGAATGATGGTAGCAATCTAAAGCTCCTATTAGTTTTATTAGTTTTATGTTATAAATAGTATATATTTACTTTCTTCATTTTGTATTTTTATGGTATAATTATATCAAAAAGAGTGAAAAAAGGAGGAAAATTATGTTTTTCGATGATATAAAAGATATCTCCTATGAAGGTCCCAGTTCGAAAAACCCTCTTGCTTTTAAATATTATAATCCTGTTGAGATTATAGATGAGAGACCTCTATCTCAGCACTTAAGATTTTCTATTGCCTTCTGGCATACGCTGAATTATAATGGTGCTGATCCTTTTGGGTTAAAT
>JALVIU010000071.1 GCA_027028665.1 Candidatus Atribacteria bacterium
AGGAGAGGAAATATTGGGAAGTGGTTAGCCCTTTCTTTCTCAAGGGGGAGGGTGGGTGAGGTTGGAGTTTTCCTTATACCTTTCTCCCTTTTATCTTTAGAGGATGAAAGAGAAATTATATTAGATTATTTTTTGAGTTATAGAAGAGTGTAGTAAGATATATTCCAATCGTAGGTCAAGTTGACACTGTCGATTTTAAAACTTGACTAAGACTTGATTTTTTTGTACACTGTAGCGAAAGGAGGTAATCTATGATAGAAGAAAATATTGAGATACATGATAGATATCAATTTGAATTAAAGCTTGCATATAAATTAAATAAAGAAAAACTATACAATTATTATAATATAGAAACCTACCTTTTCTTTCCTATAAACCTTGGTATAAATAAAAGGACATATAAAAGAGAACAGTTTTACACTGATATACATTCTTATATACGCCTAAAAACCCCTGAGGTATTACTAAAAAATATAATAGAAGGAAATGGTTCCCCTTGTATGAAGTTAAAAAATGCTACGATAGCACTAGAAAAAGGGGATAAAAGGGCAATTGAAATATGGGAGTACCACACCAAAATGTTTCTTTCTATATTCAGAACAGCACTTAGAGACCATGTATTATTTACCTTAGAGAAAGAGCATGATAAGGATATTAAGTATCTTTTAGAAGAATATATAAAGAGGGTAAAAGATATTACAAAAACTTACAGAAATCTTAGAAAATTTGTAAATATTCCTACACTTCCTCCTAATATATTTAATCTCTATCTCATGGGAGATGAGTTCATAAGCCTATCCATCGAAGGGTTTACCTATGAACTCCTCGAGGGATTAAAAGGAAGATATGAAGTATATACAAAAGAACTTATAGCATTAATAAAAGATGAAATAGTATATAGAAAAGAGCAAGGCTTCCCTTCTATACCTGATAAGAATAGCGATAATGAAACTTATCTTTTTAGGAAGGGTGTACTTAAGAAATTTGCAAGTAGCGTACTATTTTTGGATACCCACCATGAAAAAGAAGGAAAGCTCATAGAACAGTTATTCTATAGTTTTGCGGCAGGTCTTGCTATGGTATTTGCAACACTTGTTGCATTTTACACACAAAAAAAGTATGGTCAATACACTTTTCCACTTTTTATAGCACTGGTAATAAGCTATATGTTTAAAGATAGAATAAAAGAACTTACAAGGATTTACTTTGCAAAAAAGCTTAGAAAATACTTTTTTGACCATAAAACAGAGATATTTGTACCTGGAGGAAAGAAAATAGGGTTATGTAGGGAGCGTTTCAGCTTTGTTAAGGAGAAAAATGTAAATCCAGAAGTCTTAAAAATTAGAAATAGGGATAGTTTTACAAATATAGAAAACGATCTATTAGGAGAAGAGATCATATATTATAGAAAATTTATAAAACTTTACCCAAAAGAAATAGAGAAGGCATACAGAGATTATACAATAAATGGTATAGATGATATTATAAGGTTTAACATCACTTCATTTTTAAAGAGAATGGATGACCCTGAAAAACCTATATTTATACTTACGGATAATGGATACGAAAAGACCCTGGGTCAAAGGGTATATCATGTCAACATGATCATAAAATTTACCACAGAAAATGAGGTAAAGTATAAAAGATTTAGACTTATTCTTACTCGAAGAGGTCTAAAACGTATAGAAAAAGTAATCTAACTGGCTTTAGACCTGACAGGATCCCTTAATGTAAATGAAAGGGATGTGGAGATCAAAAGGAAAAAGAGTGTGACTATAAACAGTATATTATAAGATGTATACTTTAGCAAAAACCCTCCAGATGCAGGAAATATCAAAAGAGATATACCTATAAACGAACTTGAAATCCCCCTAAATGCAGGTATTTTATTTGGTGG
>JALVIU010000072.1 GCA_027028665.1 Candidatus Atribacteria bacterium
TATTTTCTGTAACTTTAAATATAATATTGGATTATCTTCTTATGCAGATAATGTCCTATAGAGGACTTGCCCTTGCTACATCATTGGCAGGGATATTTAATTTTTCCTTACTTTTTATATTTTTATTCTCAAAGGGATATATTAATAAATTTGGAGATTATATTGTATCTTTTATAAAAATAGGAACAACATGTGCTATAATCACATTGGTTAGTGTTTTTTTTATAAGGAATTTTGGTTTTCATTTTTTATATGGATTTATTATCCCATCACTTTTATTTTTTTCTTTGTATTTTTTAATTTTGCATCTATTGAAATCTCCGGAATTAGAATTTCTTGTAAGTTCAATAAAAAGAGGTGTATAGGATGAAACATATACGAAATTTTTCAATAATTGCACATATCGATCATGGAAAATCTACATTAGCTGATAGGCTGTTAGAGATAACAAATACCATTCCTAAAAGGAAGCTTGTCGATCAAGTGCTTGATCGGATGGAATTGGAAAGGGAAAAAGGTATAACCATAAAGGCAAAACCTGTAAGGATGATTTATAACAAAAATGGGATAGATTATGAGCTTAATCTTATTGATACCCCTGGGCATGTAGATTTCTCTTATGAGGTTTCAAGGGCTCTAAGTGCATGCGAAGGTGCCCTTTTATTAGTAGATGCTACCCAGGGAATCGAAGCGCAAACTATGGCAAATGCCCATCTTGCAATGGAATTGGGTCTTACTATTATACCTATTATAAATAAAATAGACCTTCCAAGTGCTGATATAGAGCTTGTAAGTGAGGAAATAGAAAATACCTTTTTAATACCAAAGGAGGAGATTATCCTTACAAGTGCCAAAGAGGGTGTAGGGGTTCAAGAGGTGTTGGATGCTATAGTGGAGCGCATTCCTCCTCCAAAGGGAGATCCTAATTCCCCTCTTGCTGCTTTAATTTTTGATGCAGTTTATGATTCTTATCTAGGGGTATTGGCATATCTCAGAATATTTGATGGTAAGGTAAAGGCGGGAGATAAGATAAAGGTATTTTCTACAGGAAGAGAATTTGAGGTAACAGAGGTAGGCATTTTTGCACCAGATTATAAAAAGATAGATATGCTTGAGGCGGGAGAGGTAGGCTATCTTGCAGCATCCATCAAGGATATAGGTGAGTTTTTGGTAGGTGATACCATTACCTTGTCTAAAAATCCAGTAAGTAAGCCTGTTCCAGGGTTTAAAAAAGCTCAACCTATGGTATTTTGCGGTTTCTACCCTTTAGAGGGTGGAGACTATGAGGAATTAAGAGATGCGCTTTCTAAACTTAGGTTAGAAGATGCATCACTTATCTATTCACAGGAGGTTTCAGAAGCATTGGGTTTTGGCTTTCGAGTAGGATTTTTGGGGCTTTTGCATATGGAAATTACCCAGGAAAGATTGGAGAGGGAATTTGGTCTAAGACTTATTAAGACCATGCCTAATGTAGTGTATGAAATAGTCCTTGTAAGTGGAGAGGTAGTGCATATAGAGAATCCCTCTGAACTTCCTTCGCCAGAAAAGATAGAAGAGATAAGGGAGCCTTACATAAAAGCAAGTATAATAACACCTCCAGATTTCATAGGTCCTTTAATGGAGCTTGCAAATGATAGAAGAGGTAAATTTATAAATATGGAATATCTTGATGCAGTAAAAGTACTTATAGAGTATGAACTTCCTTTAAATGAAATCATTATAGATTTCTATGATAAACTTAAGTCAAGAAGTAGGGGCTATGCATCTTTTGATTATGAATATATTGGATATAGACCTTCCAAGCTTGTAAAGATAGATATATTATTAAATGGAATGCCTGTTGATGCACTTAGTTTTATGGTACATAAAGATAAAGCATATATGTGGGGAAGAAGAATTATAGAAAAACTCAGAAAGGTAATACCCAGACAGCTTTTTGATGTATCAATCCAGGCTGCTATTGGAAAAAGGGTTATAGCAAGGGAGACTGTGAAGGCTCTTAGAAAGGATGTAACTGCAAAGTGCTATGGAGGAGACATTACTCGAAAGAGAAAGCTTTTAGAAAAACAGAAAGAGGGCAAGAAAAAGATGAAAAAGATCGGGAGGGTGGAAATTCCTCAGGAGGCATTCCTTGCAGTTTTAGATATATCTGATGAAAAAAGGTAAAAAAAGACTTTATATACATATCCCTTTTTGTATAAAAAGATGTAATTATTGTGGCTTTGTATCCTCTGTTTTAAAAGATAAGAGAGAGTTGTCTAACTATATTGACTATCTTTCCCTAGAGTTCGAACTATATAAAGATAGATTGAAAGATAATATTATTACTATATATATAGGGGGAGGGACACCTTCTCTTTTTGAACCTTATGAGATCTATACTTTGGGAGAGTTACTCTTTAAGTATCTGAGCTTACCTGGAGAGTTTACTATTGAGGCAAACCCAGAGAGTATTACCCGGGATAAGGTGCTGGCATGGAGGGATATTGGTGTAAATAGGGTAAGTCTTGGGGTGCAGAGTTTTGATGATGAGGTCCTTTCTTTTCTTGGAAGACCTCATACAGCAGGTGATGCTGTAGATGCCATATCTATTTTAAAGGATTATTTTGATAATATCTCCTTTGACTTTATTTATGGGATACCTAATCAAGATATGAGTATTTGGCACAAGACTCTAAAAAGGGCTATAGCATTTGGACCCCAACATCTTTCTTTGTATGCACTTTCCATAGAAAATGGCACAACTTTTTGTAAATGGTATAAGAGAGGGAAGATCCATATGATGGATGAAGATTTAGTAGTGGATATGTATGAATTTGGGGTACATTTTCTCAAAGAAAATGGATATAAGAGGTATGAGATCTCTAATTTTTCCTTCCCTGGAAAGGAAAGTATTCACAATATGGGATATTGGACCTATGATGAGTACTTGGGTCTTGGAGTTTCTGCATCCTCTTTTGTAGAAGGTATACGGTACATAAACTATTCCTCCATGACAGATTACTTTAAAAGTCTTAAAAACGGAGCATATCCAATAGCATATAGTGAAAAGCTTTCTAAAGAGAAAATGATGGGTGAATATATAATATTGAGACTTCGAACAAATAGGGGTCTTTTGATAGATGAATTTATTGATATATTTGGAATAGATCCTCTTTCTATTTATAAGGATAAATTTGCCTACTTTATAGATTTAGGGTTTATGGAACATACCGAATATGGATATAGGCTAACAGATAAGGGAATTTTGGTATCTAATCAGATATTTGTGGAGATTATATGAAGACAAAAAAGAAAACCAAGAGACTATACCTATCATTATTTATTTTTACAATAATAGTATTATCAGTTTTAGGTTTTATTAATATTACATGGGGAGTTGATCCTTTTAATTTTAATTTTGAGAAACTCCTTAAGATACTTTCCCCTCAGTCTATAAGGGTTCAGGATACAGATATTAAGGTATATTTTTCTCCAAATGGTGGATGCAGAAGGGCTATAATTACTGAAATAGATAGTGCAAAAAAAGAAATACTTGTGGCCATGTACTATTTTACAAATAGAGAAATTGCACAGGCTTTGGTTCGTGCAAGAGATAGAGGGGTAAAAATAAAGGTCCTTCTTGATGAATCCCAAACGAAAGAGAAGTTCTCTAAATATAGATATCTTATTAATAGAGGTATTAATGTTCATATAGATAGAAGAAATGGACTTATGCATAATAAGTTTGCCATTATAGATGGTTTTATTCTTATAACTGGTTCCTACAACTGGACAAGTAGTGCAGAGTATAAAAATAGAGAAAATCTACTAATAATAAAAAATAAAAATCTTGCCCAAGAATATATTGCAGAATTTGTTAAACTTTGGGCGAAAGCGTACCCCTAAAAAAGAAACTAAAAAAATCTAAAAAAATTTTTATAAAAATACTTGACAGAATTTCTATAAAGAGTTATAATACAATTGGACAGAGAAAAAGAGGGAGAGAGGTAAAGGAGAGAATTGAAAAAATACTTTTAAGGAGGTGATATTATGGCAATTGTAAAATATGATCCTTGGAGAGATGTTCTTAGTTTGAGAGATGAAATAGATAGACTCTTTGAGGATTTTTTCCCTGTAAAAAGCAGTGAGAGAAGGGATTATCTATCAGAGGTTTGGGCTCCAGCTATAGATATATATGAGACAAAGGATGATGTGGTAGTTAAAGCAGAGCTTCCTGGCATGAGCAAGGAAGATATAAAAATAAATATTGTAGATAATTCCCTTATAATAGAAGGCGAGAAGAAACAGGAAAAAGAAGTAAAAGAAGAGAATTATTATAGAGTAGAAAGAAGATATGGTGCATTTAGAAGAGTAGTAGAAATTCCTGTACCTGTAAAGACAGAGAATGTTGAAGCAACTTATAAAGACGGGGTACTTGAAATAAAACTTCCAAAGAAAGAAGAAGCAAAACCTAAGGAGATAGAGGTAAAAGTAAAGTAGGGAGGTAGCTACCTCCCTACTTTCTTCCTCTCTCCCTTAAAATATAAATTTTTTATTAAGAGGGTGAGAAGATGGCAGAAAAGGATTACTACAAAATATTAGGAGTGCCTGAAAATGCAACAGATGAACAAATAAAGAGGGCATTTAGGGAGCTTGCTAAAAAGTATCACCCTGATCGTAATCCCGGTGATAAGACTGCTGAAGAAAAATTTAAAGAAATAAATGAAGCATATGAGGTGCTTAGTGATCCACAAAAGAGAAAACAATACGATCAATTTAGAAAATATAAGGAACAAGGTTATAATTTTTCTGGATTTGGTAAAGGACAAGAATTTGGCAAAGGTTTTGGAGGAGGTTTTCATTTTGACTTAGGTGACCTTGGTGATTTATTTGATCTCTTTTCTGATAGAAGATTTTACCAGGAGCGCCAGGCACATGCTCCTCAGAAAGGTAAAGATCTTTTGTATGAAACAACAATACCTTTTGAAACAGCAGTAAAAGGTGGAGAAATTACAATTGGGGTGGAAAGAGAGGAGCCATGTCCTACATGTCATGGTTCAGGAGCTGCACCAGGTTCCCGTACTATGACATGTCCTGTATGTCATGGCACAGGTAAGGTAGAAGAATTTCAAGGTCTATTTGGGATTTCTAAACCCTGTCCCAGATGCATGGGAAAGGGTATTATATATGAAACTCCATGTCCTGTATGTCATGGCACAGGTAAGGTAAAGAAAATAAAACATATAAAGGTAAAGATTCCTCCAGGGATAAAAGATGGTTCAAAGATTAGAATAAAAGGAGAAGGAGATATAGGGATAAAAGGTGGTGAAAGAGGAGATCTATATCTTAGAATAAGAATTGCACCACATTCTCAGTTTGAGAGAAAAGGTGATGACATATATTCTTCTGTAAAAGTAGATTTTATAAAAGCAATCCTTGGAGGAGAGGTGATTGTAGATACTATTGATGGAAAGGTAAAGTTAAGAATTCCTCCAGGTACACAACCTGGAACTCTTTTAAGAATTAGAGGAAAGGGTGTAAAAAAAACTGGAGGGAGAGGTAGAGGGGATCATTACGTAAGAATAGATGTGACTCTTCCCAAGAGAGTTACCCCTAAGCAAAGAAAATTATTAGAAGAATTTTATAAATAAGTGAAAGGAGGAGTGAAAACGATGGGAAAGGTTTTAGGTATAGACCTTGGAACAACTAACTCTTGCATGGCTATAATGGAAGGCGGTAAACCTACCGTTATTCCAAATGCAGAAGGTGGTAGAGTAACACCATCTGTTGTAGCATTTACAAAAACAGGTGAAATTTTAGTAGGGCAGCTTGCAAAAAGACAAGCTATTACGAATGCAGAAAATACTGTTTTTTCTGTTAAAAGATTAATGGGTAGAAGATATGATGATGAGATGGTGCAGAAGGCCAAAGCTATACTTCCCTATAAGATAGTAAAGGGAGATAAAGGTGATGCAAGAGTTGAAATAAAGGGGAAGCAATATACACCCCAAGAGATTTCAGCAATGATTCTTAAAAAACTTAAACAGGACGCAGAGGCATATCTTGGTGAAAAGATTACAGATGTAGTAATTACTGTGCCTGCCTATTTTAATGATAGCCAGAGACAGGCTACAAAAGATGCAGGAAGAATCGCAGGTCTTAATGTATTAAGAATTATAAATGAACCTACAGCTGCATCTTTGGCTTATGGGTTGGATAAAAATAAAAATCAAAAGATTGCAGTTTATGATTTAGGTGGAGGAACATTTGATATCTCCATTCTTGAGATAGGTGATGGTGTATTTGAAGTAAAAGCAACAAATGGTGACACCTTCCTGGGCGGAGATGATTTTGATCAAAGAATCATTGACTATCTTGCAGATGAATTTAAGAAGGAACATGGTATTGATCTTAGAAATGACCAGATGGCTCTTCAGAGGTTAAAAGAGGCAGCGGAAAAGGCAAAGATAGAGCTTTCTACAGCAATGCAGACAGAGATTAATTTACCATTTATTACAGCTGATGCATCTGGCCCAAAACACCTTAATATGACTCTTACAAGGGCAAAATTAGAACAATTAACTATAGATCTTATTGAAAAGACTATTGGTCCATGTAAAGATGCATTAAATGACGCAGGATTAAAACCAGAAGATATAGATGCAGTAATTTTAGTAGGTGGAATGACAAGAATGCCAAAGGTTCAGGAAGTAGTAAAGAATTTCTTTGGTAAAGAACCGCATAAGGGGGTAAATCCAGATGAAGTAGTGGCAATAGGTGCTGCAATTCAAGGTGGTGTATTGAAGGGTGATGTAAAAGATGTAGTACTCCTTGATGTAACACCACTTTCTCTTGGCATTGAAACCCTTGGTGGAGTATTTACCAAGCTTATAGAGAGAAATACTACAATTCCTACAAGAAAGAGTGAGATCTTTACAACTGCCGCAGATAATCAGACATCTGTGGAGATACATGTATTGCAAGGTGAAAGACCTTTGGCAAAGGATAATACAACACTTGGTAAATTCCATTTGGTTGGTATACCGCCTGCACCAAGAGGTGTACCACAGATCGAGGTAACTTTTGATATAGATGCAAATGGTATACTTCATGTTTCGGCAAAAGATCTTGGTACAGGAAAAGAACAAAAGATCACAATAACTGCAACAACAAGCTTATCGGAAGAGGAGATTCAGCAAAAAATTAGAGAAGCGAAGGAGCATGAAGAAGAGGATAGAAGGAAGAAAGAGGAGATTGAGACAAGAAATAAAGCAGATTCTCTTGCATATGAAATGGAGAAGTTGTTAAATGAAAACAAAGATAAGATTCCTGAGGCAGATAGGGCAGAACTTGAACAGGCAATAAATAATTTGAAAGAGGCACTAAAAGGAACAGATGTAGAGAAGATAAAGAGTGCAATGGATGAGCTTAATGCAAAGTCTCATAAGGTTGCACAGATTATATATGCTCAAAATCAGCAAGGTGGCTCACAGGGTAATACTCAGGCAGGGTCTCAGACTGGCACACCAGGTGGTAGCACTACTACAGATAGTGGGTCTTCCTCAGGAGATAATAATGATGATAATGTAGTAGATGCAGATTATGAAGTAGTTGATGATAATAAATAGATTTAAAGACTTTATAGAGGAGGAGGTGATATTATGGCAATTCCAAAAAAGAGAACTAAAAAAAACGAACTTTGGGATCTTAGGAGAGAAGTAGATAGGCTTTTCAGGGAGTTTATAGAAGGGCCGAGAAATATGGTATATCTTCCAGCCCTTGATATATATGAAGATGAAGATAAAATTGTGATTGAGGCAGATATTCCAGGGGTAAAAAAGGAAGATATTAAGATAAGCGTAGAAGATAACATACTTACAATAAAAGCAGAAAAGAAGAAAGAAGAGAAAGCAGAAGAAAAAGATATTGTATATGAAGAAATTGCATATGGCCTGTATGCAAGAGAGATCGATCTGCCTCATACCGTAGATACTGAAAAGATTGAGGCAGAATATAAAGATGGGGTACTTAAGATATCCCTTCCAAAAAAAGAAGAAGTAAAACCAAAGCAAATAGAGATAAAGTAGGGAATATTCCCTACTTTATCTCCTATAGGAGGAGATAATATGTTTGGAGATATTATATGGCTTATTATCCTTTTTTCATTTTTTATGCCCACATTAGAAAAAAGGATGCTTGAATATAATAGATTAAAACTTATAAGGGTTATAGAGAAAAAGAGAAAGTCCAGAGTAATTACTATAATTCACAGACAGGAATCCATAAGTTTTTTTGGTTTGCCTATATCGAGATATATTGATATAGAGGATTCAGAACAGATATTACGTGCAATAAGACTTACTCCAGATGATATGCCTATAGATCTGGTGTTACATACACCAGGTGGGTTAGTGCTTGCTGCATCTCAAATAGCTCAAGCACTAAAGAGACACCCTGCCAAGGTGACAGTATTTGTACCACATTATGCTATGTCTGGAGGTACACTTATTGCCCTTGCAGCAGATGAGATAGTGATGGATGAAAATGCAGTACTTGGTCCAGTGGACCCTCAACTTGGGAACTATCCAGCTGCATCATTACTTAAGACCCTTAGGGTAAAGGGTCCACAGAATGTAGATGACAATACTGTTGTGATGGCAGATATTGCAGAAAAGGCCATATTGCAGATAAAGGATTTTGTATATGATTTATTAAAGGAAAAGATGGACCCAGATAAGGCTGAGAAGCTCGCAGAGGAGTTGTCAACAGGTAGGTGGACCCATGATTATCCATTGGATATAGAAAGACTAAGGGCAATTGGAATAAACATCACAGTAGGGCTTCCAGATTATATATATGACCTTATGGAACTTTATAGACAAACTGATCAGAGAAGACCATCTGTAAATTATATTCCACTTCCATATAAGAGTGGAAATGATCACAATGGAAAGTCGCAGTAAGGATTGAGTTCTTAATGTAGGAGGTGATATTTATGGATTTTTCAAGATTTACAGAAAAGGCACAAGAGGTAATACTTAAAGCACAAGAGAAGCTAAAAGAATATAATCAGAATCAGCTTGGAACAGAACATATCCTTTATGGACTACTTGTTCAAAAGGAAGGAGTAATAGCAGAGATTTTCGAAAAATTGAATATAGATGTTGCGAAGGCAAGACAGAGAGTAGAGGAAGTAATTTCTCAAAATATGGGAGTTAGAGTAGTAGGTCAGCCTGGGGGAAGTATAGATCAAGTATACATTACTCCACATGCAAAGAGTGCCCTTGAACTTGCAGAGATTGAAGCAGAGAGACTTAAAGATAATTATGTAGGAACAGAGCATATCTTAATCGGACTTTTATCTGAAGAGGAAGGACTTGCAGCAAGAATTTTGGGAGAACTTGGCATAGATAAAGAAAAAATTTATCAAGTATTAAAGGACATAAGAGGTTCAAGTCGAAGAACTGAGCAGAGAGAAGAAACGGGGTATATGTTTCTTAAAAAGTACTCAAGAGATCTTACAGAACTTGCGAAACAGGGGAAACTTGATCCAGTTATAGGAAGAGATGAAGTAATAACTCGTGTTATTCAGATTCTTTCAAGAAGGACGAAGAATAACCCTGTACTTATTGGAGAAGCAGGAGTGGGGAAGACAGCTGTAGTAGAAGGTCTTGCTCAAAAAATAGTAAACAATGATGTGCCAGATAATCTAAAAGGCAAGAAGCTTATACAACTTGATCTTGCTGCAATGGTTGCAGGTTCTAAGTATAGAGGAGAGTTTGAAGAAAGATTAAAGGGCGTAATAGATGAAGTAATCAAATCTCAAGGTGAGATTATACTTTTTATTGATGAACTTCATACAGTTGTTGGTGCAGGTGCCGTAGAGGGTGGCATGGATGCATCCAATATTTTAAAACCTGCACTTGCGCGAGGAGAATTACAGTGTATAGGTGCAACTACTCTTGATGAGTATAGAAAATATATAGAAAAAGATCCAGCCCTTGAGAGAAGATTTCAACCTGTATTTGTAGAGGAACCGAGTGTTTCAGATACAGTGGAGATTTTAAGGGGCTTAAGGGATAAATATGAAGCCCACCATAAGGTAAAGATTGAGGATGAGGCATTAGAAAAAGCGGCATATCTATCTCATAGATACGTAACAGATAGATTTTTACCTGATAAAGCAATTGATCTTATAGATGAGGCATCTGCGAAGAAAAGAATAGAGTACTATACAATACCTGAAGAAGTAAAAAGATTAGAAAAAGAACTTGAGAAGTTGAATAAAGAAAATGAATCTGCAGTTGCACATAAGGAGTATGAACGTGCGATAGAGCTAAGGGATAAGATAAAAGAAACAGAAAAAAGGCTGAAAGAGGCAAAAGAGAAGTGGGATGTTACACAGAGAAATAAGCATCCAAGTGTAAGTGCAGAAGATATAGCAGAAGTAGTATCTAAATGGACAGGGATTCCTGTAAATAAAATGTTTGAAGAAGAGATTGAGAAGCTTCTTAAGATGGAGGATATTCTCCATAAGAGACTTGTAGATCAAGAAGAGGCAGTAAAAGCAGTAAGTGAAGCTATAAGAAGATCTCGTGCAGGATTGTCTGATCCGAATAGACCAATTGGATCATTTATATTTCTTGGTCCTACAGGTGTAGGAAAAACAGAGCTTGCAAAGGCATTAGCGGAATTTTTGTTTGATAGAGAAGATGCCCTCATAAGGATAGATATGTCAGAATATATGGAAAAGTTTTCTGTTTCAAGATTGGTAGGTGCCCCTCCAGGCTATGTAGGATATGAGGAAGGAGGCCAGCTTACAGAAGCAGTAAGACGCAGACCGTACTCTGTGGTACTCTTTGATGAGATAGAAAAGGCTCATCCAGATGTATTTGATATATTGCTTCAGATTCTTGATGATGGTCGTCTTACAGATTCTCAGGGCAGGGTAGTGGATTTTAGAAATACAGTTATAATTATGACTTCGAATATTGGTGCAAGGCTCATAGAAGACTATATAAAGAGCAAAGGAACAAAAGATTTTACCCTTTTGAAAGAGAATGTACGAGAGGAGCTCAGAAAATTTGTAAGGCCAGAATTTTTAAATAGAGTGGATGAAATTGTAATATTTAAACCACTCGGAAGAGATGAGATCTATCAAATTATAGATATACTTATAAAAGGACTTAGAAAACGTCTCAGTGTAAGAAAGATAAGACTTACTTTAGATGAAAAAGTTAAAGACTTACTATTTAAAGAAGGCTATAACCCTGTTTATGGGGCAAGACCCCTTAAAAGGGCGATACAGAGGCTTATAGAAAACCCTCTTTCTTCATATATACTAAGAGGAAAATTTAAAGAAGGAGACCATGTACTTGTAACTCTCTCAGATGATGGTCAAGTAGTATTTAAAAAACAGACTGAAGAGGGAGTTGATACCCTATGAAGGAAAGAAGACCTCTTTATGTAATTAGTGTGGCTGCAAGTTTAGTAAATATGCATCCACAGACACTGAGATTATATGAGAAAAAAGGATTCGTAAATCCACAGAGATATAGAAATAGAAGGTTATATACCGAAAAAGATATAGAAAAATTACGTTATATATATGAACTTACCCATATAAAGGGTGTTAATATGGCAGGAGTAGAGATAATTCTTGAAAAAGAAAAAGAAGTGGAGAAGCTTCAACAAAAGATACGGGAACTGGAAGAGGAATTTGAAAGAAGACTTAAGGAAGTAGAAAGGCAAGTAGAAGAGGAGATTGATAGAATAAAGAAAGAATTTTATGAAAATAAAAATCTTCCTGTGTTGCCAGGAAAAGGAGTTTTGATAATACGAGAGTATAAGTAAACATAGATGATAGGTCCCAATGGGACCTATCATCTTAAAAAAAACCTTCTTTTTTTGCTTTTTCTTCGTTTCCTGTAAATAGTATACGTACCTTTTCTCTAGGAAGATGTGGATTGTCTACTAATACAATCTTTTTATGATATTTTTCTTTTAAGAAATTAAGTTCTCGTTCTCTTTTTTTAAGTAAGCTTTCTTTTGTTTGAGTATTTACTTCTGCAAAAATAAACTCTTCTTTTACTACTTTTGCAAGAGAATGAAGTTTTCTTAGAACCATCGCATGTACTGTAGTTTCAGAATAGACTTTACCCGTTCCATCACAGTGTTGGCAATTTACCATAAGCATCTGTCCTAAGTCTCTTCTTACCCTTTTTCTAGTCATCTCTAAGAGGCCAAGTTTTGTAATATCCACAATATTTGTCTTCGTTTTATCTCTGGATAGTGCCTCCTCTAATCTGGAAATTACCTTTTGTTCATCTTCTTTTTCTTCCATGTCTATAAAATCTATTAGTATTATACCCCCTATATCTCTTAGTCTGAGTTGTCTTGCAATCTCTTCCGCTGCCTCTAAATTCGTTCTTAATATAGTTTCAGAGAGTTTTGTTTTTCCTACATATTTACCTGTATTTACGTCAATTACCGTTAAGGCCTCTGTTTGATCTATGACTATATAGCCCCCACATTTTAGCCATACCCTTTTTTTAAGTGCTTTTCTTATTTCATCTTCTATTCCAAAGTATTCAAATATATTATCAAGCTCTCTAAAAAGGTGTACTCGATCTTTTAGATGCGGTGCGAACCCATCTAAAAATTCTAATACCTTTTTATATTCCTCTTCAGAGTCAATTATAAACCTCTCTACATCTGTTGTAAATAGATCTCTTATTGTTCTATATAAGAGATTGAGATCCTCATATAAAAGTGATGGAGCAGGCAATATGACGGATTTTTTAAGTATAACCTCCCAGGTGCTTAGCAAGAATTTTAAATCTCTTTCAAGTTCATCCTTTTCTTTTCCTTCTGATGCTGTTCTTATGATGACCCCCATATCTGGAGGTTTTATTTCTTGAACAATTTTTTTTAATCTTTCTCTCTCTTCCTCATCCTCTATCTTTCTTGAGATGCCTATGTTTTTATTCTTTGGCATAAGCACGAGATACCTTCCTGGGATAGTAATATTTGTTGTTACTCTCGAGCCTTTGGGTTTTATGGGTTCTTTTATTACCTCAACAAGGAGTTTTTCTCCTGTGAATAATTTTTTTTCTATAGGGAGGTCGTTATCCGAAATAAGATCATCTACATAGAGAAAGGAGTTTTTCTCCTCCCCTATATCAATAAATGCCGCTTGCATACCGGGAAGTACATTTTCTGTTTTTCCTTTATATATATTTCCTACGATCTTTTTTTCCTGTTTTCTTTCAATATGGATTTCTACAAGTTTTCCATCTTCCAAAATAGCAACCCTGGTTTCAACTAATCCCACCTCCACTATAATTTCTTTTCTCATTCATTTCACTCCCTTCCTAAATTTTTATAAACCTTTCACCTTCTTCTATAAAGAACCCAGATCTCTTTATTCTTAGGATAGAGAAATCTGGGCAGTGGTTTTTAATTAATAAAATTATATCTCTCGGATTTAGAGATTTTCCATTTTTTATGTATAAATATAAATCCATTAGAATACATCTTTTATTTTCTAATATTTTATAACTATATAAATACTCTTTTAAGTCATATGTAACATTTTTGCCTTTTTTATTTTTTTTTATGATTTTTAATTCCGAATTTTCTAATATATTATACATATTTTTCATTAGATTAGAGTCGTATTTTTTTTCGAGTAAGATAGAAAATTTATGAAGTACAAGTCTTTGGAATACTAAAGGGATCTTCTCTTTTACTTTCATAATATTTAGCTCTTTAGGTAATACTTCATTTAACTTTGTTTTTAAGACTTTTGGATTTATATCTTCTTTAAGTTCAATTTCAAAAAACTCTGTATTACTTGAAAACCCTAAAGATAGCGAAGGAGAAAATGATAATTTAGGATGAGGACTATATCCTTCAGTTTGCGTAAAAGGTATATGTGCTCTTCTAAGTGCACGGGTAATTACATTTACTGTATCAAGTGAAGAAATATAAATCAAATAACCGTTTTTTTTGAAGAATACTAAATATTTTTTCATGATTTTTTCCTATAAGACAAAATATTATGTACTTTAAACATAGGGCATACTCCACAGTCTGTACACTTGGAAAATCTGCAATCTTCTGTTGTTATACCTTTTTTTGCACGATGCAATTCCTCTATCAAAAACTCTTTTTTTACACCTGAAGATAGATGATCCCATGGGAGTATATCATTTATATTTCTTTCTATCAGATATTCTTTATAATTGATCCCTGCATCATCAAATATCTCCATCCATTTTTTAAAGGAAAATCCTTCATCCCATCCATCCATTATTTGTCCCCTTTTTTGGGCGATATAAAGGGCCCTGGATAACCTTCTATCTCCTCGAGAAAAGACCCCCTCTAGTATACTGAGCTCTGGATCTCTATATTTTAAAAGTATATTCCGTCTTCTTTTTAGGCGATCCTTTAGAAGATGGATCTTTTCATTCAACTCTTCCCTTGTGTTTTGCCTTTCCCATTGAAATGGAGTATGAGGCTTAGGTACAAAGGGCGATATGCTTATTTTTATGTTTATCTTTTTTCCCCGTATGCTTTTGCCCAGCCTCTCTATTCTTTTTGCAAGTTCTGCGATTTCTTCAATATCTTCCTTTGTCTCAGTGGGAAGGCCAATCATAAAATAGAATTTTATAAGATTCCATCCCATTTCAAATGCCGATCGAGCAGATGCTATAAGATCATCTTCTGTAATATTTTTATTTATCACATTCCTCAATCTTTGCGTTGCTGCCTCTACCGCAAGTGTGAGCCCTGTCTTCTTTATACTGGATACCCGTTCCGCAAGCTCTACAGAGAATGTATCCACCCTCAGGGATGGAAGGGATATGCTTATGAGATTTTCTTTACAGTATGGGAGCAACCTTTCTATGAGGTGTTTTATCTGGGTATAGTCACTTGTACTCAAAGATATAAGAGAAAGGTCTTCATATCCTGTATTTTCTAATATCTTTTTTGAAAGCCTTACTATATTATCTAAAGATCTTTCTCTTACAGGTCTATAGATCATTCCTGCCTGACAAAATCTACATCCTCTATCACATCCTCTAAATATTTCCACTGGAGCCCTATCATGAACAGTCTTTATATACGGAACAATGGGTTTTTCTGGAAAAGGAATACTATTTAAATCCTTTATTATACTTTTTATAATAGGATAAGGTGCATTTTCTGTTGGTATGATTTCTTTGATTGAGTTCTTATCATACACTATTTTATAAAAGGATGGAACATATACACCCTGAATGTTTAGAAGTGTCTTTAATATCTCTTTTTTTGTAGCGTTATTGATCTTTCCTTCATAGATAACTTTTAGGATCTCAGGGAAGGCCTTTTCCCCGTCTCCTAATAGAAAAAGATCAAAAAAGTCTGCTATGGGTTCTGGATTGAAGGCCCCAGGTCCTCCGCCTATTATGATAGGAAATTTACTATTTTCTCTTTCTTTAGAAAAAAGTGGTATTTTCCCAAGATTAAGCATATTTAAAATATTTGTATAACTTAATTCATATTGAAGGGTAAATCCTATTACATCAAAATTTGAAAGAGGAGATTTTGTCTCCAAAGAAAATAGGGGAATCCCTTTTTCTCTTAAAATTTTTTCTGCATCAAACCATGGAGCAAAGACCCTTTCTGTGTATACAAAATCAAGTTTATTTGTAATATTGTATAAAATTTTAAATCCTACATATGACATGCCGATTTCATATATATCAGGAAAGGCAAGTGCTACTCGTAGAGTATCTTGACCAGTATCTTTTTTAATAATATGAAGTTCTTCTCCTATGTATCTTCCTGGTTTTTCTACATAGGGTAATAATAGTTTATCTATTTTCTTTTTTATCTTCATAATCTTCTTTCTTTTCTTTTAGTTTTGATCGTATATTTAACAATATCCCTATACTTACCCAATTTGTAATCATAAAACTTCCTCCAAAACTTATAAAAGGCAGAGGAAGCCCTGTTGCAGGTAAAGAACCTGTAGTCATCCCAATATTTACAAATATATGAAAACTTATCATGGCTACTATTCCTATTATAAGCAATAAGTCAAATTTATCCTCTGTGAGGTATGCAATCTTTAAGGCGCGGTATATAAGGATCCCGTAGAGTCCAAGTAGTATAAGGGCACCGATAAATCCTAATTCTTCCCCTATAACAGAAAATATAAAATCTGTATGTTGTTTAGGTATAAATTGAAGTTTACTTTGTGCACCCTTGAAGAGTCCATTTCCCCATAAGCCGC
>JALVIU010000073.1 GCA_027028665.1 Candidatus Atribacteria bacterium
TTGTGGTTGGATATAAAAATACTTTTCAAGACTATAGGAGTGCTATTTAAAGGGGATGAAGCCCCGAAAGTAAAAGATAAAATTGCAGAGGTAGAAGGAAAGTGAAAGAAGATATATATATAATAGGTGCAGGTGGTCATGGTCAGGTAGTAGCAGATGCTCTTATGACATCCGGACTTATTTTAAAAGGATTTTTGGATGATGATTTAAATTTGAAAGAAGTATCGGGAATTCCTGTAATTGGCCCGATAAAACTTGCTAAAGAGTTAGAAGGGAAATTTATAGTAGCAATAGGTGATAATAGGGCAAGAAAAAAGATTGTAGAGATGTTAAATTTACCTGATAAGCGATATTTTACTGTCATTCATCCTTCCGCTATAATTGGAAGAGGTGTAAAAATAGGGGTCGGAACAATGATTATTGGGGGGGTAGTTATAAATACTAAAACAAAAATCGGCAAACACGTTATAGTAAATACATCTTCCTCTTTGGATCATCATAATATAGTAGGGGATTTTGTACACATTGCACCGGGTACCCATACAGGGGGAGAGGTAAGGATTGAAGAAGGAAGTTTTTTGGGAATCGGCACCTCTGTTCTACCAAGGATCAATATAGGAAAGTGGACAAAAATAGGTGCAGGCGCAGTTGTTATTAAAGATATTCCCCCTTATAGTACTTCAGTAGGTATACCTGCAAAAATTATAAGGAGAGAAGAAAATGAAAATACCATTATCTAAGCCATGGATTACAAAAGAAGACATAAAAGTCGTAGAAGAAGTACTTGAGAGCAGTAAGCTTTGTTTTGGGCCATGGCTTTCTCGCTTTGAAGAAGCACTTGCCAAAATAGCAGGTACAAAATATGCAATAGCCTTAAATAGTGGCACATCCGCCCTTCATCTCATAATAAAAGCATTAGGAATAGGAGAAGGGGATGAAGCGATAACAACCCCTTTTAGTTTTATTGCATCATCAAATGCAATACTTTTTGAAAGGGCAAAACCTGTATTTGTAGACATAAGAAAAGATACATACAATATAAATCCTGACCTTATAGAGGGTGCTATTACAAAAAGGACAAAGGCAATTTTGGCTGTAGATGTATTTGGTCAGCCTGCAGACTGGAGTAGATTAGAAGAGATCGCAAAAAAGTATAATTTATTCTTGATAGAAGATTCTTGTGAGGCAATAGGTGCAACTTATAAGGGAAGGCCTGCAGGGAGTTTTGGTAACGCAGCTACATTTGCATTTTATCCTAACAAGCAGATAACTACAGGTGAAGGTGGTGCAGTCCTTACAGATGATGAGCATGTAGTAAGACTCGTAAAAAGCCTTAAAAACCAAGGAAGAGGAGAAGGAGATACCTGGCTTTCTCATACAAGACTGGGTTACAATTACCGTATTTCAGACATAAACTGTGCATTAGGTCTTTCCCAACTTCAAAGATTGGATAAAATTCTTACATTAAGGGAAAAAGTAGCAAAAATGTACACAGAAAAATTTAAAGGAATGAATGAGATAATAACACCATATATTGCCGAAAATACCACTAAAATGAGTTGGTTTGTATATGTTGTAAGACTTTCTGATGAATTTACAAAAAATGATAGGGATAAGGTAATAGAAGAGCTTTCTAAAAAAGGTATCCAATCCAGAAATTATTTCTCACCCATTCATCTTCAACCATTTTATGTAAAAGAATTTGACTATAAGAGAGGGGATTTTCCTGTAACGGAATTTATATCAGATAGAACAATTTCTCTACCCTTTTATACCGAAATGAAAGAGGAAGAGGTAAACTATGTAGTTGCGGAGTTGAAAGAGATTATTAGTAAACTAAAATAACATATTTTTTATATAGAAAGGAAAAAGTTGCTTAATCTTTTATATAG
>JALVIU010000074.1 GCA_027028665.1 Candidatus Atribacteria bacterium
CTGGTGTAAGCCCTACCTTATCTCATAATCTGTTTTACATGCCTTCAGGGGATACACTTCTTCAGCATGGAGAAAGTATATATACCCAGAGGAATATAGGAAATATAGGGGATGGCAATATATATGGAGATCCTATGTTTGTCAATCCTTCCTTTGGGGGAGATGGAGATTATCATCTTCGTACAGGGAGCCCAGCTATAGATGCTGGCACATCATCGGGTGCCCCTTCTATCGATTTAGATGGCGTATCTCGTCCACAGGGAAATGGTATAGATATAGGTGCATATGAAAAATAATCTTTAGAAAGGAAGGAAAAGATGGCTACCTTTTTAGAAAAGCTTAAAGGCGGAGTTATAGGTGCTTTCTTGGGAGATGCCCTTGGAAAAGAGGTTGAAGGGAGGAAAAGGCTTCCAGAAGAAAGCATAAAGGAGATAGAATCACCGGGATATGTATGGGATGGGGATTATACAGATGATACAGAAATGATGATCTCTATAATGGAGGCACTTTTGGAAAGAGAATTTGACCCAGAGTTGCTTGCACAGAAGTTTGTGGAAAATTATCATTCTTATAGAGGTTATGGAAGGGGTGCAAAGAAGGTTATAAGACTTTTGAAGGAGGGCCATAGTTGGAGTGAGGTAGCCAAGCTCTCTTTTCCGGGGGGCTCCTTTGGAAATGGTGCAGCCATGAGGATCGCCCCTATAGGACTTTTTTATTTTTATGATGAGAACCTACTTATAAAAAATGCTATTCTCTCATCTATTATTACACACTATCACCCCCTTGGGGTAGAGGGCGGTGTGCTTATGGCATATGCCATCTCTATGGCACTGAAAAAGGACCCAAGGACCTTTCTTCCTATTGATTTTTTGGATGTACTTATAGAAAAGGAGGCAGATATTAGAGAAGAAGTATATAAATATACCTATAGATATGAGGGTGAGGATAAAGAGATCTATTTATATGCATTAAAAAAGGCCAAGGGCTTTCTCCTTGAAAATGGTGTAAACTTAAGTAGGGTAAAAAGACAACTTGGCACAAGTAGTAAGGCACATAGATCAGTGGTAACAGCTATCTACCTTTTTCTCAAGCATTTCGATACACCATTTGAAGGGATGATGGATGCAATAAGGATGGGTGGGGATACAGATACTATTGCATGTATGGTGGGAGCCATAGGGGGTGCACTAAATGGAATGGGTGTATTTCCCACTGAAAAGATAGATAGACTAACTGATGAAGGAAAAGGTAAAAGCTATGTCCTCTCCCTTTCTGAAAAACTGTATAAAAGATTGAAGGATAAAGGGGTATTGTAAAAGTATTGACTTTATATATTTCTATGCTACAATTTAAGAAGCATAATATAGTTTAGGAGAGGAAATATGCCATTACTTGGTGCACATGTATCTATATCGAAAGGGGTATATAATGCCCCTAAAAGGGGAAGGGATCTGGATTGTGATGCAATACAGATCTTTTCAAAAAATCAGATGCAGTGGCAGGCAAAGCCATTTACAGAGGATGATATAAATAAATTCAGGGAGAATGTAGAGAAATACGAGATAAAGGATGTGGTGATTCATACATCTTATCTTATAAATATAGGAAGTCCAGAGAAAGAAAAGTTAAAAAAATCGCAAGATGCCTTGATAGACGAGTTTCACAGGGCAGATCAGCTTGGAATACCATACATAGTTCTTCATCCTGGCTCTCATATGGGAAAGGGTGAGGAGTTGGGTCTTGGTATTATAGCAGATAGCATAAACTATATATTGGATGTTACAAAAGATAGTAATGTAATGCTTTTGCTTGAGACTACAGCAGGACAGGGTTCAAATTTAGGATATAGGTTTGAACATCTTGCATATCTTATCGATAAGACTGAGCAAAA
>JALVIU010000075.1 GCA_027028665.1 Candidatus Atribacteria bacterium
TAAGAAATAACACAGAGGGACTTGAAAGTTTGATATCGGAATTTAAGATTTGAAAACAGAAAAGAAAAATAGAAGAGGTATATAAATAGGGCAGATGATATCATCTGCCCTATTTATATACCTCTGGATAAATTAGCATATTAGTAATAATATATAGAACTCAACTTATTATTAAGATAATGCAAAAAAGTACTAATATGAACTATATATCTCATATATTGAAGGCATGTAATATACAAAAGTAAAATTCTACATTCCATAATATTTCTCATTTTAGAGAAAAGATGACTTGATATTCTTGTATCTCTTATATGCTTCTAAATATTTAGCATTTAGCTCTTTTCGAGGATAGAATACTTGAGATCTTGAAAAAAGCTAAATAAGGCCCTTTTCTCTATTAAATAAGTAAACTTTTGATTTTAAATAAAGGCGACATCAGCTTATTATTGACTACTATCTATCTTAAGAGTATAATGTATAAAAGTTAGCTAATAATAAAAAGGTAATAGGAGGTGTGAATATTGAAAGAGTTTGCACTTGGTAGTCTTAATATGAGATCTTGTCTTATTATGGCACCTGTTAAAACCTCATATGGCACCAAAGAAGGTAAAGTCACAGAAAGACAACTCCTATTTTACAGACAGATAGGAGAAGGAGGGGTAGGAGCCATTACAACAGAACCTATGGCTGTTTTGCCCAATGGAAGAGAACATCCAAAACAGGTAAGAGTAGAAGATGATAGATTTATACCAGAGCTTAAAAAGATCGTAGATGCTATACATGATACTGGGGCACTGGCCATTGCTCATATAAACCATGCAGGAAGGGCTGCAAATCCTAAAGTTATAGGGGATACACCCTATGCCCCTTCTGAAATGACATGTCCTTCTACTGGGGCAACAGCAAGGGAGATGAGTACATCTGAAATCGAAGAAGTAATACAGGCATTTGGCAAAGCAGCAGAGAGAGTAGAAAAGGCAGGGTATGATGCTGTAGAGGTACAAATGGGGCATGGATATTTAGTGGCGCAATTCTTATCTACGCGTACGAATAAAAGGAAAGATGAATATGGAAAAAATCCTCTTCTTTTTGCAGAAAGGGTTATCGATACCATTAAATCAAACACCAAGCTACCTGTAAATGTAAGGATTTCAGGTTCTGAATTTCTTACAGAAGGGCTCTCTCCTGATAATACCATTATGAAAGAGCTTCTTTCTCTTTTAGAGACAAAGGGTGTAAATGCTGTTCATGTAGGTTTTGGAAACGCATGTGATAATCCACCCTGGTATTATGGTCATATGGCTATACCAGAGGAACCACAAATTGAGGTATTTGAAAAGATAAGAAATCTCACCTCTTTACCACTCATTGCAGCAGGAAGAATGGGGGATCCGGATAAGATAGATCGTGTTATTGATATAGGGTACGATGCCATTGCTCTCGGGCGTTCCCTCGTTGCGGATCCACTTTTCGTTGCAAAACTGGAATCCGGGAAGAGGGAAGATATACTCTATTGTGGTAGGTGTCTTCAGGGTTGTCTTGTAAAGGTGAAGCAAGGAGAAGGAATAGATTGTATAGCAAATCCTCTAATCGGTAGAGAACCTCTTCCAAAGGCAGAGGCAAAGAAGAAGGTAGTAATAATAGGTGGAGGCCCTGCAGGAATGGAATCTGCAATACTTCTGACAGATAAGGGTCACGATGTAGTCCTCTATGAAAAAGAGGAAAAGTTAGGTGGACAGGCAAATCTTGCCCCACTTGCATCTGGTAAGGATTCTATGGAACGTCCTCTTGACTATATGAGAAAAACGGCAGAGAAAAAAGCCAAGGTAATAAAAGGAAAAGATGTAACGCCTCAGATAGTGGAAAAGGAAGAACCAGATGTAATAATAGT
>JALVIU010000076.1 GCA_027028665.1 Candidatus Atribacteria bacterium
GAAAAGGGTACGCGGCTTGGTGTTTTGGTGGATAACCTTTCATATGATGTAGGAAAAATATTTGCCCATATGAATGCAAACATATCTGCATCCAGAAAGGGTATAGAGTATCTCTTTAAGAAAAATAAGATTACATTATATAAAGATGAGGCAGAGGTTATATCTAAAAATAGGATAAAACTTAAAAATAAGGGAGAGGAGATTGAGACAGAAAATCTTGTCATAGCAACAGGTTCGTCTCCTTCTCTTTTTCCACCCTTTTCTGAGGTAGATGGTATATGGACAAGTGATGATGTATTTACTTTGAAGGATGTCCCTGAGGTATTACTCATAGTAGGGGGTGGAGTAATAGGTTGTGAAATGGCTACATTTTTTGCAAGATTGGGTGTTGAGGTTTATATATTTGAGATAATGGAACATATACTCCCTACAGAGGATAAAGATACTGCAGATGTGATAAAGAAGTCCTTAAAGAAATTGGGAGTAAAGATATATGAGTCCTCTAAGGTGGTAGATGTAAAACGTAAAGATTCATGGTTTTCTGTTCATGCAGATACACCTGATGGAGAGATCGATATAGATGTAGAAAAGGTGCTTGTATCTGTGGGAAGAAGGGCAAATATATCAGATGATATAAAAGGTTTGGGGCTTAAGATAGAGCGTGGAATTGTTACAGATACACATATGAAGACAAATATCCCGGGTGTGTATGCTATAGGTGATGTAAGGGGAGCGATAATGCTTGCCCATACAGCTATGTATGAAGGGGTAACCGCTGCCTACAATATAGCAGGGATAGATAAAGAGATGGATTATTCCGCTGTACCCTCTGTGGTCTTTACATCTCCTGAGATAGGGAGTGTAGGTGTTAGGGAAAAGGATATAGAAGCTGATAAGGTAAAGATAGGCAAGTTTCCATTTATGGCAAATGGAAAGGCACGTGTAATGCTTGAAAGAGATGGTTTTGTAAAGGTGATAGTAGATAAGGAAACCGAGAAGGTCATTGGTTTTACAATAGTGGGGCCAAATGCTACAGATCTTATAATGGAAGGGGTTATAGCAGTGAGAAATAGATTAAAGTTGGATGAGCTTTTGGATAGTATCCATCCCCATCCTACTTTATCTGAGGCCATACTTGGTGCCTTAGAAGAGGCAGAAGGAAAGGCCATCCATATGTAAATAAAAATAATGGTAATCTTATTGCTTTTTTAATCCTTAATCCCTGAGATAAGGAATATCTCATTCCTCAGGGATTAAGGATTAGGGCTTAAATTCCTAAAGTTTTTTCTATACTTTCCTTTAGTTCATCCATTTTGAAGGGTTTTGAGAGTACCCCAGAGAATCCATACTCTTCATAATTATTCACTACTTCACCTTCAGAATAGCCTGTAGATACTATGATAGGTACTTCTTTATCAAATTCTCTGATTTTTTTTGCCGCTTCTTTTCCATCCATACCACTGTTTACAGTGAGATCCATAATTATAAGGTCAAATGGTTCTCCCTTTTCCTTTGACCTTTTATAGAGATCTATAGCCTTTTCTCCATCCTCTACACTTACCACTTCATATCCAAGATAAGCAATCTGCTCTGAAACAACATCCCTTATCAGGGAATCATCATCCATAAGCAATATTTTTGCCATACCTCTCTCCCCCTTACCAATTTTATCCCATAAAAAGACTTTTTCTTAATTATATCATATTTTTATTTTAAGGAAAAACTTGCTACTTTTTAAAATATTTATATATATACTTCTCACAAAAGGCATACAGGGCATATACTATAAATATAGCGCCAAATACATCAAGAGAATAGTGAACTCTCATAAGTAAGAGGCCTAATGCAATGGATAGTGTAAAAAATAAAGCAAGCCACTTAAAGAATTTATTATCCTTTATAGCGAGAAATATGAGAAAGGGAAAACCTGTATGTCCAGAGGGGAAGAGATCTCGTGTACCGAAATACCATCCAGGAAAATGAAAGTAGGGATAGTCATCTATTCTTGGATATGGTGGAGGAAGTTGGGTAAGTGAGAGGAAAAATGCCCTTACAAAGTTATAAACTCCTACCAGAAATATTATATAAGGTAGATCTTTCCGTGCAAAAAATATGAAATAGGTAAATACAATTATAGAAAATATTACAGGAAACAAGGATGCCAGTATATTTGCATTTACAAGGGGAAGCATATTGTGAATAGTATCATTCAATGGACATTGATAGGTAAATTTCTCTACAAATGCACCTGCAAGCTCTGCCACATATAAACCGGATATAAGTATCACCATTGAGAAAAGGTAGAGCCAGAATCTCTCCTTTATATCGTAATAAAGCTCTTTTAAATGTTTTACCATATCTTATACCTCATACCATTTTTATTTTTATTGTCTTTATAAACTTAATTAATAGCTACTATGTAAATCATTATATAAAGATGCAGCCATAAAGTCAAATATATTCCATGTAGTAAGGTAGTACGATTTAACCATACTTAGTTATATTCTATTTATGATTTTTATGTTTTTTAGTTTTCTCAAGGATGTATCTATTTTTTTGTAAATTTACAAAAAAATAGATACATCATATAAGTTTGTAGAAAAATTGAGAGTATAAGATTGAAATTTTCATCTATATTTGATAAAATTTAATTAGAAAAAAATATAAGAGGTGATTGAGTATGATCATTAAAAAGGAACATGCACTTGCTTTACTAAATATCCTGGAAAAGGATAAAGAAAATACTACATTTATAGTAGCTGAAACAAAAGATTTAGCGCCATATGAAGAGCTCGAGCTACAGAATCTTGTAAGACTGGAAAAACCTATGGAATATGCACTTACCTATTGGGGAAAAGGAATTTCTGAATTACTTACAAATATGGTCAATAAAGACCTGATCCATCATCCTGATACCTGGGATCCTGAGTTTAGATGGATTGGCACAGAGGTGCTTTCTATGATTGAAAGTGCCATAAGAAATAATGACATCCCCGGGACACTTACGGAAAAGGAACTTGAAAAGAGAGGTTTTGTTAGAGAGGAAAAAGGGATAAAAGTAATAAGTGGGTATGCAAAAGATGTTTATAATATATTTAAAAATGCAAAACCTCGTCTCGTTGTGTCTAAGGAACTTTACAACTATATACAAAAGACACCGAAAGGACCTGCAAGGTTTTCATTGTTACCCCAAGAGGGGAGGTTTCCTCTTATCCTTGAGTCTATGAGGCTTATTGCACTTTCTGTGCCTGCACATGATGTTTATACATTTACAGGTCTGGGCCAGGCAGTAAAAGAGACATGCAACGTTCTTGCTGCTTCTTTAGATACAGTGATTTCTGAGGATATTATGTATTCTCTTGTAAAGATTATGGATGAAGGACCAGAGTCCCTTACTCCAGAGGAAAAAGAAGTGCTCGGTGCCCTTGCATATATAGATGGAGAGGGTAATCCCTTACCTGCAGGGGAATCCCTTATTGAGGTCTATCATATTTGGAAGGAAAAGGAATTTAGACCTGTTAAGACTTTTGATATAGATATTTTAGATGCAGAGGTTTTAAAATCTGTAGATAATATCTGGAAAAAATATAAAGAGAATCCTGCACTTCTTCCTACTATTGATGAAATTATAAATGTTATGTTCCTGCGTCCTATAAAAGAATACAAGCATCTATTTGAATATTATGGAAGAAGGATATATCAAGATCTGGGATACCATAAAAAGGAAGAGATTAGAAAGAAATTCGATGAAGTAAAAACCATTGAAGAGGTATTTAAGAGCTATTATGAAAAGGGTGGAAAGTGGAGTGAGAAAATAAAAGAGGTAATCCAGCATGCATTATATACCCTTGAGTCCTTCGATCTCATTCTTACAGGATGGGAAGAAGGCAAAAAGGTATACTTTCTTACAGAGCCAGGAAAGAAGGTAGTAGAAGACCTTGCAAGAAGAGGTGTAAGAGATATTCCATCTTCTGGTGTTAAAGCAATTACTATATCTTATAGGGAAATATCGTCTCCCAACCTCTCATGGTATGAAGAGGCAAAGGAGAGACATCTTGTAGGGACAGGAGAACCTACAGAGGCAGGAAAGTTGTACGCAGATCTTGCATACAGTATCAATAGATTGCCACATCTTACCCGATTTGAACTCAAGGTACTTCATAGGATCCCTGATAAAGGCTTTTTTGTAAATAATTTATATAAAGAATTTGATGAAACCTGGCATGAGGAAATACAATATGCATTGAGAAAACTTGAGGCAAGAGGATATATAGACATCTTACAAAATGAGGCAATAATACTTACAGAACCTGGTAAACTTATAAAGCGTGCACTCGCTGGTGCACCAGAGAGTATGGCAAATCCTATTACGCCACTTGTGGTAAAGATACTTAAAGCTTTGTATGAAGTAGGTGGATTATATGAAAAGGAAAAGAAGATAAGGGTACTCCCGAAGAATATGGCAGAGGCCCTAAAGCTTACAGGACTTGATGCTGAGACCTTTGAAAAAGAGCTTCTCATTGCAAGAGTTGCAAAACTTATAGGAAAGACCAGTGTAAATGAAGCAGGTATTCTTGTACTTCAGAGTATAGGTGTTATGTAAGTTCCAAAAGAGAGACCTCATAAAGTTAAAGAGGTCTCTCTTTTTTCATATTTTGTGTTATAATACAAAATATGAAAAAGTTCATTCTTCTTCTACTTTTATCTTTTGTAGTCCTTTTTCTTTCAGGATGTATGGAGCACATAGATCTTCCACTTTTTATATTTTCTTCTTCTACTCCTCTTCCTCAAAGTCCTGAATCTGAAGATGAAATACTTTACGATACAGAAATGTTTACTACTTATAGTGAAATTTTGCCTATCATAGATGAAGGGGTAGAGGTTTTTAATAATAATCTTGTTTTATATAGAAATATAGTTTCACAATGCCTATTTGAAGAAGAGGAAAAGAGCCCTAATACGTTTCCCCTTACAAGGATAGATAGCACGCCATCTTTTTATATAGAGTGGCCCCAGGAATACAAAGAAAGATATAAGACTATTTTAGAAAAGATCGTAAATAGTGTATTGCCAAATGGTTATGGTGGGACATACAAGCCTATAATTACAGACAATGAAGATGCTGCCACATTTATTATATCTTTTGTATCCAGTGATACCCTTATGGGAGAGTTACTTTTTTCTAGTGGTGTTTATGGATTTTATATTATAAGAGAAAAAGAGGAAAATGTTATAAAGAGAGGGACCATATATGTGAGAGACTACGACTTTTTAAAAAATACACATCCTTCTTTTACACCTAATCAAATTTGGACTATAGTGGAGGCCATACTTTCTGAGGAGATGGCACAGGCACCTATAGTCTGTCAGGATACAAGTATTGACAGTTCTATGAGATTTTATGATTCACCGAAAATTAGTGACTACCTTAAAAACCCAGACCTTACTCAAAAGGATTTTGAGGTGATAAAGATTGCCTTAAAATTACCCCCTGGTCTTAATAAAGGAGAATGGATAAGATTTATAGATAAATATATGGATATAAGGAGGTAAGGGTTATGGATCTTACAAGAATAGTAGAGTGTGTACCTAATTTTAGTGAAGGAAGAAGAAAAGATGTAATTGAAAAGATTATTACACCATTTAAAGAGGCAGAAGGTGTATATCTTTTGGACTATGAAGCAGATCCCAATCACAATAGATTAGTAGTTACAGTAATTGGAGTACCTGAAAAAGTAGCAG
>JALVIU010000077.1 GCA_027028665.1 Candidatus Atribacteria bacterium
GGAAGACATATCTTACATTTTCATATAGCAGATAGTAATAGATGGCCACCTGGATATGGTCATCTTGATTTTGAAAGTATTTTGAGTACCTTGTTTTCTGTAGGATACGAAGGATATATATCAGGGGAGATGCTGCCTAAGCCATCACCTGATGAAAGTATGAAGAAAACGATAGTATATCTAAATGAGATTTCAAAAAAATTACATATATGATCAACATTACTTACCATGAAAAAGGATAATGTTTCAAAGATAAGAGAAATAAAAAGAACTTTTTATGATGTATTAGAAAATCCAGAATATAAATTTAGACATGTTGTAGATTTTATAATTATTATACTTATTTTTGCCTCTGTTGTAACATATTTATGGGAACTCTCACTTCCCTCGAATAGTTATCTTATCCCATTTTTTGAGGTATTAAATTCTTACTTTCTCATACTTTTTATCATAGAATACACTTTGAGATTCTGGGTTTCTACTGATTTTTTAGATGATATAAGATTTAAATATAAAAAGGAAGGAAAATCATTATTTTATGCTATATTATATGCAATAAAAAATAAGATTAAATGGATCTTAACACCTGCAAGTATTCTTGATCTTTTGGGCATTATTCCATTCTTAAGGATTTCTCGAATGTTTAGGATATTTAGAGTATTTAGAATCTTTAGGCTTGCAAGATTTGCTGTAACTTCTAATATATATATAAATGTGTTTAGAAAAAGAGCTCTGGAGATCGGTTTTCTGCTTTTTATATCCTCTTTTATAATAATTTTTTCTGCTGTAATGGTATTTACCGTGGAGAAAACGGCAGGTAATAACCAATTCTCTTCCTTAAAAGATGCACTATGGTGGAGTGTGGTGACACTTACAACAGTGGGTTATGGTGATAAATACCCTGTTACTACATTGGGAAGGTTTTTTGCATCTGTTATAATGTTTATGGGGGTGGGAATTATAGCTTTACCTGCAGGCATTATCGGTTCTGCTTTAACTGAGGAGTTCAAAAACATAAAGGAGGGAAAGGTAAATTTAAAAAAGATGAAAGATCATATACTTATACTTGGATGGAATTCTTCTGCATCAAGAATAATCGATGAACTGGAAAAAAGAGGTATCCTTCTTCATAGAAAGATTATAGTTCTTACGCCCGAGGGAGACATAGACGATGAAAGAGTTATATATAAAAAGGGTGATCCTTCCAAAGAAAAAGACCTAATAGAGTCTGGTATAGAGGATGCGCATACCATCGTTGTATTGGCAGAGGATGTAAATAGTAGTTCAAGAAATCCTGATGCCTTTACCATGATTACTACTATGCTTGCAAAGGCGCTAAATCCTCTTGCCCATATCATAGTAGAAATAGTAGATCCTCAAAATGCAGAGCTTTTGGAAAATAATTTGTATGGAGTAGAAATTATATACAAAGAAGAAGTCTCTATACAAATGCTTGTAAATTCCATCTGTACACCTGGGGCAGGAAAAATAGTTACGACACTACTTAATTATAATTATGCAAATATCTATGAAGTCCCCATAACTTTACTAAAGGATGAATTTTCCACCTTTGGAGAACTTTATAAGATCCTGGGGGAAAAATATAAGATTATTCCTATGGGGATAATAGATAGCGGAGGATACATAGTAAATCCTCCACGAGAATATCCTATAGAAGAAGATGCAAAACTTGTATATATTGGAGAAAAGGAAATAGATCTAGAGTGAAAAAAATTTCAAAAAGTTTTTTAGATATACTCCCAAATAGGGAGATAATAAATAGCAAGATATTTAAAAGGATCTTCACGTGTTTTCTTTTCACAGTAGTTATTTTGTTTGCTGTTTCTGTTATTTATTTTCATTTTAGGATCTACAGAAAAGAGCTTTTAGAGTTTATGGAACTTACGAAAAAGAATATTGTATTTGAAGAAAAATTTCTAAATCATATTTTATCTGATATTACTGTTGAAATAAACTATTTAAGAAATGATAAAGACTTTTTAAAGGCATTATCAGCTCCATTAAATAAACTTAATACTGAACTTTCTTATTTTATAAAAAATAACCCTTTCATTTTTAATAAATTTTCTTTATATAAAGCGCTTATAATTGTAGAGAAGGGTAAACCTATTTTTTATTATCAATTAGATACTAACAAGGGAGTAGTTTTGCCACATAAGAGTATTTTAGAAAAAATAAAAGGCAAAGCCATAGGAGAAAAACGAGGACTTTCACTTATGTATTCCTTATCTTCCGAACCAAAGAAAGGCTGTTTGTTTTATTATTTTAGATCTGGAAAAAGATATATATATATAAAGATATTATTTTCAAATATAATCCAATATCTTTCTCGTTATACATCTTATAACGAAGATTTCAATTTCATATATACACCAGATAGAGAGCTTATATATTACAAAGAGCCAACAAGGAAGCTTAATATAAAATGGGAAAGTTTAATACATATAAAAAAGGACATATCTGATTCCATGCTTATAGAAAAAAAATCATTTTTTATAATCGTATATATCCCCTTTAGGATACCCCCTTTTGAAAAATCTTTTTTGTATGTAAAGGTAATCCCTTTTTATAAGGTATTCAAGTGGAAAGAATATAATATTATAATTGTGCTTCTCTTATTTTTTGCTGTTGTTTTAAGTATTGTCTTTTCTACTTTTATATTAAGACAGATTGTTGCTCCTCTTCAATACTTAAAAGAAGCTGTTGTTGGCATTGCTCAGGGGGATTTTAGGAGGCCTTTGAGAATTTCTACCCATGATGAATTTGAAGAACTTACCAATGCTATAAATGTGATGGCAAGAAGGATAGAGGATTTATATTTGAATCTTGAAGAAAAAGTGAAGATAAGAACAGAAGAACTTGAAAAACAAAGATATAGATTAAAGAAATTATATGAGGTAAGCTTCAAATTTAGAGATAGGGAAAGAATGCTTAAAACTCTTCTTGATTATCTTCTTAAGATCCTAAATGCAGATATAGGGGCGATTTCTTATAAAGAAGGAGAGTGGAAATATATGGAGTTCATAGATAAGGAGGAGAGATTCTCATATAAATCAGGAGATAAAATGGGATACCATCTTTTAGAAGAAGAGGTATATGAAAACAGGAAACCTCTTATAATAGAAGATGTGTTAAAAGATAAAAGATGGGAAAAGGTCTTTACAGAATTAGGTATACGTTCGTATGTAGGAATGCCTATATTTGTTGACAATAATATATATGGAATTTTGAGTATTTCCATGCGATATCCTTATAGATTTTCTGATCAAGATTTAGAAATCATCTCTCTCTTTATCCAGAGAATCTCCTATTTCCTTGAGACAGAACTCTGGGAAAAGAGGATAATAGAAAAGCAGAGAGAACTTGAAGAGTTAAATAACTTATTATACCTAAAAAATGAAGAACTTATGAGGCTTGCCGAAGATTTAAGACAGGCTAATAAGGCAAAGAGTAATTTTTTGGCAAATGTCTCTCATGAGCTTAGGACACCTCTTAATGCAATACTTGGATTCTCAGAAGTACTTTTAGAGGAGTATTTTGGTAAATTAAATGAGAAACAAAAAGAATATGTAAAAAATATATTAGAAAGTGGAAAACATTTGTTTTCTCTTATAAATAATATACTTAGTCTCTCTAAAATAGAGGCAGGCGAAGAAAGCTTAAGGCTTGTACAGGTGAGATTACAAGACATTATTGATTCTGTGGTAATACTTGTGAATGAAAAGGCAAAAAAACATAATATTAAGATTTCTATATATCATGATGAGAAGATAAAAGATATAGTGGTAGACGAATTAAAATTAAAACAAGCACTCTTTAATTTACTTTCTAATGCAATAAAATTTACCCATGATGGCGGGAAGGTAGGAATAGTAACAAAAGATTTAAAAATGTGGTATAAAATTTCTATATGGGATACAGGAATAGGTATAAAAAAAGAGGATATGAGGAAACTTTTTAAAGAATTTACCCAGATTGAAAATCCTTATACGAAAAGGTATAGTGGAACAGGGCTTGGACTTGCACTTTCAAAAAAACTTATCGAAATGCTTGGGGGTTTTATTACCGTAACGAGTGTTTATAGAAAAGGAACTACTTTTAATGTATTTATTCCGAAGGATTTAAGTGAAACAGGAAAAAAAGAGGATCTGTTTGGTTAAATTAGTTAAAAGACAATAATGAAAAATTGTGGTAATATTATTATGGAAACATTAGGGAAAGATAAAGATAGGTGATAGAATAAGGAGATATAAAAAATTTGGAAAAGTAGTCTTTTAAAAATATGAAATTTAAGATTTAAAAGGCCGGAGGTATAAGTTGAGGGATAGACCAAAGATCTTAATAGTAGATGATGAGAAGTTAAATGTGGATTTAATAGAAGCATTTTTAATCCCACATGGATATGAGATCCTCAGAGCATATAATGGAGATGAGGCATTGGAAATAATTTTTAAGGAACAGCCCGATATAGTGTTACTTGATGTAATGATGCCTGGTAAAAATGGATTTGAAGTAACAGAGGCTGTAAAAAATAATCCCGAAACCATTGATATACCTGTATTACTTGTAACTGCCTTATCAGATAGGGAATCTCGTATAAGAGGGGTTGATGCAGGAGCCGATGATTTTATTTCTAAGCCTATAGATAAAACACTTCTTATAGCCAGAGTAAGATCTTTGCTTAAAATTAGGGCATTTAATATGCTACAAAAAGAGTATAGAAAGTCATTAGAGAAAGAAGTATCTAAGCTTACAGAGGACCTGCAAAAAATGTATGATAAACTCAAACAAGCCTATCAAGATACAATTTATAGACTTTCTCTCGCCGCAGAGTTTAAAGATGAAGATACGTATAATCATATTAGGAGAGTAGGTTATATCTCAAGGGAGGTATCAAAAGCTTTAGGACTTGATAAGAACCTTCAAGAACTTATATTTTTTACTGCTCCTATGCATGATATAGGAAAGATAGGAATTCCTGATGATATATTATTTAAGCCAGCAAAGCTTACCAAAGAAGAATTTGAAATAATGAAACAACATACATTAATAGGTGCTAAAATTCTTGGCGGATCAGATGTTGATTACTTAAAAACAGGTGCAATTATTGCACTTAACCATCATGAAAAATTTGATGGCTCTGGATATCCTAATGGATTAAAGGGGAAGGAAATACCCATAGAGGGTAGGGTTGTAGCTATCGCAGATGTATTTGATGCCTTAACATCCAGAAGGCCTTATAAGGAACCTTTTCCTATAGATAAATCCTTAAAAATTATACTTGATTCACGGGGTACACATTTTGATCCAGATGTAGTAGATGCCTTTTTCTCCGTAAAGAATAACATACTTGAGATAAAGGAGCAATTTAAAGATTGAGGATTTTCTTAGATCCCTGGGATTCAGAATATACAGCTTTTTTTCAGGTAGAAGAAGAACAAAAAGCAGATAAAATAGATGTAAATGTGGAAATACACAAAGATAATTGGATACCTATTCTGGAGAAAAAGAGGGTAGTAGAAGATAGTGTTATATTTATAGATGGCGTAAGAAGCATGCATCAGAGGATTGTTGTAGAAGAGAATGGAAAGATCTTTTATGGAGGTTTTGGTACATATGTAGCAGGTGCTTTAAAGCTTGAGCGGGGAAAGAGAAATATTATATCTACTGCTCTTATTGAGATCTCTTTAAAGAGAGTC
>JALVIU010000078.1 GCA_027028665.1 Candidatus Atribacteria bacterium
TACTGGGGGTGAAATTTTATAGGTATAAAAGATAAGCCAAGAAAAATTTTAGGTATTCCAGAAGAAAATTTAATAGAAATTAAAAAAGAATTAAAAAAGAAAGATAGAAAAGATAGAGAAGATAAATAATATTATTCAGGATAACTATTATTCTTTAATTTTACCAGATATCTTATTTTAAACTATAAAAAACATATTATTGTAAGAATATATAAAGAAAGTAATCCACTCTATTTTACTAAAAATAAAAGAAGAGGAAAAGGTACATATATTAGGGTAGAATCAATGGATCGCCTTGCCGATAATAACATCATACAAGAATTGGAAAGATAAAATCAAGGCATTTCATTTGATACTGTACCGGTTCATTTAAAACAGGTATTCCCCAAATCTACAAAATAAAGCGGCAAATCCGTAAGATACATTCCAAAAAATAATGAAAAAATAAGATACAAAAAAGGCCTTAATAAAGCGATCTTAGATTTAAAAACATAGGAGCGCCCAATATATGTAACTCAAGGGCTGTAACAAATATAAACATTATTACTCATATCTCTCTGGAAGGAGTAATAACCATTTGTCTTGATTTTTATCATTACTTCATTAATTTACTTTATTATTATAATTCTTTCATCCATAATTAATAATCCTTCCACTCACTTTTTAAAATTGACAATTTTAGTATAAGATGCTATACTCCTTTTGTAAAAGGGCTAAATACATATGAAAGGGGAATTATAGATGTTTAAAATAAAGATCATGGACAGATATCTTGCTCGAGAGACTTACAACTTTTTTCTCCTTGGTGTTATCGCAATTACTATAATGATGACTGTAGAGACACTCTTTGAGCTTATGGAGTTACTCATAGACAAAGGTGTAGCTGTGGACAAAGTGTTAAAAATCCTCATCTACCGCCTCCCTGCATTTATGGTGGTAACATTTCCCATATCCATCCTCGCAGGTACAGAACTCGGAATAGGAAGGCTATTGAATGATAGCGAAATAACAGCCATGAGAGCATCTGGAATCTCACTAAAAAGAATAACTGTACCCTTTACAATAGTAGCATTATTAGTAAGTATTGGCTCATATTTATTAAATGATTTCGTTGTTCCTGAGGCCAACCATATCTCTCAAAATATTATAAGAGAGGTAGTTTATAAAAAAGGTCCTCCACATATAGAAAAGAATGTGTTCTTTAAAGACGCAGAGAATAGGTATTTCTATATAAATGACTTCAATCAAAAAGAATCCCTTATGAAAGATATCATGGTATACGAACTACCTAAAGACCCAAACAAAAGATTTCCCCGAGTTATTACTGCAAAACAGGGTAGATGGCTGAAAGATACATGGGACTTAAAGGACGGATATATATATGAATATAACAAAAATGGGGAACTTCTATATAGCGGGAACTTTAAGGATATGAAAATTACTGTAAAGGATGAACTGAAAGATTTCTTCAAAAGCCAAAGAACACCCCAGGAGATGACAAGTAGAGAGCTTGCAAGACATATAGAATTACTTAAAAAAAGTGGTGCAGATACAAAAGGATTTGAAGTAGATTATTATATGAAATTTTCTGTACCATTTTCCGCGCTTATATTTACACTAATAGGGGCACCCTTAGGATTAAGATTTAGAAAGGGAGGAAAAGCTACAGGTGTTGTAATAAGTATAGTACTTGTATTTGTCTACTATCTAATCCTTTCTGCATCAAGGGCATTGGGCAAAAGCGGAACATTACCCCCTATTCCTGCTGCCTGGATGCCAGATATACTATTTGGTATATTTGGACTTTATCTCATATTCACTGTAGAAAAATAAAAAGGAGAGAAAAACATGGGAATAACAGTGCTTGTAG
>JALVIU010000079.1 GCA_027028665.1 Candidatus Atribacteria bacterium
AACATCTCAACAATACCATCTACAAGTGATATGTATCCATACATGATCCCTGACTGCATTCCCCATACAGTGTTTTTCCCAATAGCCCTTTCGGGAAAAGAGAGTTGAATCTGAGGAAGTTTTGCCGTTTTACCAGTAAGGGACTCCAGAGAGAGCATAAGTCCAGGAGATATGGCACCACCTAAGTACTCCCCTTCTTTGCTTATAGCACAGAATGTAGTTGCTGTACCAAAATCCAGAATAATAAGAGGTCCTCCATATAATTCATAACCTGCCATTGCATTTACAAGCCTATCTGCCCCAAGCTCATACGGATTATCTATCTTTAGTGTAATGTTTTTCTTTATATCTGCATTTACTATTATAGGTCTTACCTTTATATATTTTAATATCATCTCTGAAAAGATTGTAGTAAGCATGGGCACTACAGAAGAAATTACAACATCCGTAATAAAGGAATACTTTATATTATTGTGATCCAAAAGATAAGAAAGAAGTACCCAATATTCATCTTCGGTCTTTTTTTTGTCTGTAGCCATCCTGAAGGAGAAAAGAAGCTGCTTTTTCTTATAAACCCCGATTACTATATGGGTATTTCCTATATCTACCACAAGTAACAACTATCCTATCCTCCATATTTTATAATCTATAAGCTCATCCTCTTCATTATACCAGAATGTGCCGAAAAAGGGCACCCCAGAAAAAAGATAATCCAAAAAATAACCATCACCTGGAGGAAGATTTAGTTTATAGACATCTCCTTGTGCTATCCAAAAAAGTCTGCCCTCATCCCCTTGAACAATATCCCCGGTGAAGGTGTTTGTGTAAAAAATAAATACGATCCACTCCTCATTTTTACCATAGTGTATAGTTGTTCCTCTATATGAAATATTATCTATAATAAGTCCTGTCTCCTCTCTAACCTCTCTCTTTACAGCAACAATAGGGTCCTCCATATTATCGATCTTTCCCCCTGGTGGAACATACCTTCCCAAATCCGGCTCATGGTTCCTCTCTAAGAATAAAAACTTCCCATTATCTTCTATAAAACAGACTACAGATGGTATTATTTTCATATATCCTTAAAGAGTATCCTTAATTTATCCCTGGTAATTATGGGATCCTCTACTATCACCTTCGCTCCACCCAGTACATCCATAAAACTCAATTCATTTTTATATCTGGGGACAATATGTAGATGTATATGAGAAATACTTGCGCCACTACATGGCCCTATGTTAAAACCTATATTAAAACCACATGGGCCATACTCTTTTTGGAGAATCTCCCTGGTTTTATTTGTAAGATAAAATAATCGGAGGCCTTCTTCCTCTGTAAGTTCACTTAGATCCTCCACATGTCTTTTGGGAAAGATCATAATATGCCCAGGATTATATGGATAGAGGTTTAAGGCTATAGCAAAATCATCGCCTTCCCAGAGGAGGGTATCTGTTATCTTCTCATCATGTGCCAAAAGGGCACAGAGTATACAATCTACTTGAGGCCTCTTCCCTTTTACATATTCCCCTTTTGAGGGAACAAGAATATTTTTCCTCATTATACATTATCCTCCCACTCTTGTATCCAGCCATTTTCCAATCCAAATTTTGAAAGCAGTTCTACTGCCTCTAAAAACTCTGTTTTTGTAATCTTTCGGCCTATTTCAGGAAATTCTAAAGCCTTATATGCAGGAAAATACTGGCTCATAAGGCTTATATATGTATAAGGCGAGATCTCATCCCGTATAAATTTCAGTACTTCCTGTGTAGAACTTATATTATTAGGGAGTATAAGATGTCTTATTATAAGACCTTTTTTTGCAATACCTTCAGTATCAAATGTAAGATCTCCTACCTGTTTATACATTATTTTTACTGCCTCTTTTACATATTCTTTATAATTTGGGGCAAAGGAGTATTTTATAGCATATCTATTATCAAAATACCTTATATCTGTAAGGTATATATCTACAATATCGGTAAGGAGCTCCAGCCCTTCTCTTGCCTCATATCCACTTGTATTCCATACAATAGGGATAGAAAGGCCTAAGGTAGATGCAATATAAATAGCCTTTATGATCTGGTAAATATAATGTGTAGGAGTAACAAAATTGATATTATGGGCACCACGCTTTTGAAGATAGAGCATAAATCTTGCAAGTTCTTCAATGGTGACCCTTTTTCCCACACCTAACTGGCTTATGGGATAATTCTGACAGTAGACACATCGGAGGTTGCAGTAGCTAAAAAATATAGTACCTGACCCTCTGTAGCCACTTATAGGGGGTTCTTCTCCAAAGTGAAGATTATAACTCGCTATGTAGAGCTCATCTGCTACCCTACATATACCTTTTTGACCTTCTAAGCGTTTTGCCTTACACCTTCTGGGGCATAACGTGCAAGAGGAAAATAACCCCCTTGCACGTTCAATTCTTTCTTCAAAAAGCCCTTTTTCAAGTAATCTCCTATAAGAAGGATAGGGCTTCATTTAAATATTAAGCCTTTGCTGCCTCAAGCACATATTCAAGATATGGCTCCTCAGGATATGCACCAACAAATTCTATTGTATCATTTATTACTATCTTTGGCACACCCTCTACACCATATCTCTCAGAGAGATGTGGAAATTCTATTGCCTCTACCATATCACCTCTTACATAATCAGACTCGATAGCCATCATATGTGCCATTCTAACAGCCTTTGGGCAGTATGGACATGTAGGTGTTACAAAAACCTGAATATGAACATTTTTATTAATCTGTGCAAGCTTCTCTTTCGTCGTAGGGCTAAGTGCCGTCTGACCTCTTGAAACATCAATTATATCCTCGAGCACAGAGGAAAACTCATATCCAGAAGGAATACCAAAAAATCTTATACCATAATCCTTATCTGGCCTTTGAATAATAAGTGCTGGGATCTTATCTATCCCAAGCTCCTTTGCCAATGCCTCTTCTTCTAAGAAGTCGTGTACCTCAAGGGAAAGCTTTGGAGAAAGTTCAACAAGTTCATCTAAAAGCTCATGGGTTGTCTTACAATAAGGACATTCCCCATTTGGCATAATTATTGTACCCTCTCTCTGGGTAAAATATATAAACTTTACATCCTCTATAAGCTCTTCCTCAAACTTCTTTTTCAGAAATTGTTTATCCTTTTCTGAAATAAGTCCCATCTTTATACCTCCTATTTTCCTAATATAAAAGCCCTGGACATTCTTTGACCAGGGCTTTTGGTCTCTATATATGCGAGAGGCGGGAGTCGAACCCGCATGGGTTTCCCCACTGGATCCTAAGTCCAGCGCGTCTACCAGTTCCGCCACCCTCGCTCAAAAAATAATAGCTATAGGTGCACCTATAGCTATTATATGAGCCGTACAGGATTCGAACCTGTGACACCCGGATTAAAAGTCCGGTGCTCTACCAGCTGAGCTAACGGCCCTCAATATTCGATTTAGGGTGAATGGTGGGACTTGAACCCACAACCCCTGGAGCCACAGTCCAGTGCTCTAACCAATTGAGCTACACTCACCACAAATCTCACCACTTATACGCGCCCGGGAGGAATCGAACCCCCAACCTACGGATTAGAAGTCCGTTGCTCTATCCTATTGAGCTACAGGCGCATATAAAAGAGCGGGAAACGGGATTCGAACCCGCGACACTCGGCTTGGAAGGCCGATGCTCTACCAACTGAGCTATTCCCGCAGCCATCGGGGCGAGAGGACTCGAACCTCCGACCCCCTGCTCCCAAGGCAGGTGCGCTAACCAAACTGCGCTACGCCCCGTGCAAACTATATCCTATCATAGAAGTCTTATTTTGTCAAGAAAGATAAATCAAATTTTATAAGAATTATTTAGAATTTCTTTTGCCTTTAAAAAGGCCTTTGCTCTATGACTTATCTTATTTTTTATATCACTTAATTGGGCAAATGTCTTATCATACTCTGGAAGATAAAACACAGGATCATAGCCAAAACCTCCCTCGCCTGAAGGAGACAGAGCTATATAACCATTTACCTCTCCCCTTACCACCTCTACCCTTTTTTTATCAAAGACAATGGCTACAGTACATACAAATTTTGCCTTTCTCTTTTCCCATTCCACACCATCCAGAAGTCTAAGGAGTTTTTCAATCCGCTCTTTGTCAGAGGGTGCAAAACGGGATGAATAGATACCTGGTGCACCATCTAAATACTCCACCATAAGACCTGAGTCGTCAGCAATAGATATAAGACCTGTACATTCGTATGCAGATTTCGCCTTCTTTATAGCATTTTCCTCAAAGGTAGCACCATCTTCTACCACTTCTTTGCAATCATCAGGCAAAGAAGTGATATTATAAGGGATTCCAGAGAGAATCTCTTTTATTTCTCTAAGTTTATGTAGATTTCGCGTAGCTATTACAAGTTTCTTCATATATTCAGACCCACTTCCTTAAATATTTGACCTACAAGGTCTCTCTCCTTTTTTATAATAAGAGATATACCCTTTTTGGAAATCTTAAAAAGTTCTAAAAAATCATCTTCTCCAAAGGGACCATCCTCTGCCGTTGCCTGTATATCTGCTATCTTTCCTCCCCCTGTAATAGATATGTTCATATCTACTTCTGCAATATTGTCTTCATCTGCTGAGAGATCCAGAAGTTTCTGTCCATCTACTATCCCAACACTTATTGCACCAATATAATCCTTTATAGGGAAACGCTTAAACCACTTCTTTTTATAATATTTATAAGCAGCATCTACCAGTGCCAAAAATCCAGCATTTATAGAAGCTGTTCTTGTTCCTCCATCTGCCTGAAGAACGTCGCAATCTATCCAGATAGTCCTCTCGCCCAGCGCCTTAAGATCCACTATCGTCCGGAGTGATCGGCCTATGATCCGCTGGATCTCCTGACTTCTACCAGAAACAAAACCCTTCACTGCATCTCTTATATTTCTCGTTTTTGTAGCCCTGGGCACCATAGAATACTCTGCTGTAATCCAGCCTGTGCCTGTGCCCTTTAGAAATGGTGGTACCTTATTTTCTATAGAGGCTGTTGCAAGAACAATAGTATCACCTATTTGAAAAAGTACAGAACCTTCGGCAAACTTATTGTAGTGCCGTATAATTTTTATCTTTCTGAGCTCTTCTTTACCCCTTCCATCTTTTCTTATAAACATACTTAGTAGCTCCTATCCCTTATAAAAATGGCAAGTTCTCTTAAAAACCATGCACGCATTCCAAAATCTTCTATATATGAAAGTGCTTTTTCTATCCTATCTAAAAGCTCTTTCTTTGCCCTATCCATTCCAAATAACAATGGATAGGTAGCCTTTTTCTTCTTTTTATCACTACCCACAGGTTTTCCCAAAATCTTCTCATTCCCTTCGATATCTAATATATCATCCTTTATTTGAAAGGCAATCCCTATTTCATGTCCAAATTTAGATATAAGAGAAAGAGATTTTTCATCTGCATTTCCTATCATACCCCCTATTTCAAGGGATGCCCTTATAAAATCAGCTGTTTTATGTGTATGGATGAATAATAGGTCTTCATGATCTATATTTTTCCCTTCTGCTAAAAGGTCCTCCATCTCCCCACCTACAAGACCTCCTGTTCCTAAAACAGATGTTATCACATCTCCTATCTTCACAAGCTTTTCAGAAGAAATCGCCCAGTTTACGCCTTCGTGTATTATAAGTCTTAATCCATGTACCAAAA
>JALVIU010000080.1 GCA_027028665.1 Candidatus Atribacteria bacterium
AGTTCATGTATAGCTATTGCGCCCAATGTAGCAACAGTCATCAGGAAATTTTCATCAAATATCTGCCCTCTCCCTATATTCCTTAATGCACTTAAAAGTACCCTATTCCCTGATAATAAGTATGCTGCCAAAAATACAGCATATTCCCCAATGAAAAATGGGGTATTTTGAAGAAATGGTTTAAAAATAAGTCCGAATAAAAAAAGAGAACCTGACAAAACAAGCATAAAAATTTTTTTATGTCCATTTTCTTCTTCCTCTTTTTCATAGGAAGACTCCAAAGGTTTCACACTAACATCAGGTTCTATCCTTTTTACTTCCTCTATTGCTTTGTCAATATCATCTGCATCTATTATAAGGGTCTCTGTTGCAAAATTTACAGAGACTTCTTTTACTCCCTCTAATTCTTTAAGCCTTCCTTCAATCTTAAATGCACAATCTGCACAATCTAAATTCTGAAGTTTATATTTTTTCATAAATTACCTCTCTTTTGTTCCTCTACATGGGCAAATGTCTGTTTTATCAAAGTTTCAACATGCTCATCATTTAAAGAGTAAAAAATATGTCTCCCCTCTTTCCGATATTTAACAATCCTTAAACTTTTTAAAATTCTCAATTGGTGAGATACCCCAGACTTTGTAATTCCTAAAAGTTCTACAAGATCATATCCGCAAAGCTCCTCTAAGGAAAGAGCAAGTACAATCTTAAGTCTGGTGGGATCAGATAGGACCTTAAAAATTTCTGAAACTGCATGAATAGCCTGATCCGACTTCATTTTAGAGTTTACACGAGATATTTTATCAAGGTGAACATCTTCATCAGTACACATATTTTTCAACTCTTGCATCTTTCCCTCCTTTTTAAAATGACAAATTATTGTTCAACTATTTGTATAATAGCACACCTTTTTTATAATGTCAAATATTTTTTATTAAACCTAATGAGGATTATAGATGCAGGTCTCTACTTATGATTTCTTTTTTATTTTGTTTATTATCCTTTTTCAGAGTGTGGCCCCATTATCTCATAAAGCGACGTTACATTGTACTCTTATCCTTCCATGATTAACCCTTACTATTTATTCCTTATCTTATAGAGTATGAGGAATGTAAAGAATTTGCTCCTTTCTTTTTAAAGGAAAATTCTGGTGAGTACTTATTCCTCCCCTAAAACAGGGGAGGAATAAGTAAGATTTGAGCTTTTATGTTTCCAGGGATTCCATACTTATGCTAAGGGATCCATGATATAAGACCCATTATTATTTAAATATCGAAATCTCCACATTCTTTCTTAAATATCCTATTACTATATCCTTAAACTTTGGATACTCACCCACATCTCTTTTGGTCTTTACAAGAGTCCCTCCATCTATATTTGCCACTACTTCACCATCTGGAATAGTCTCCCCTTCTGCTATAATCCTATGGCTCTCTTTTGCATTATCAAGTGTATCTTTATACAAAATCTTTCCCTCCCTGATAACAGCAAATGATGTGATAATCTCTTCGAGTTCATAGATCTCATGAGATGAAATAACTATAGTAGTATCTCTATACTGTGCAAAATTTCTTATAAGTTTCAGAACTTCATCCTTCTTCAATGGATCCAGATTATGTGTAGGTTCATCCAGAAGTAATACCTCTGCACCAGATGCCATGGAGAGGGCAAGGAAAAATAATGTCTTTGTACCTGCAGAAAGCTTGTCTACCCTCTCTCCAAGCCCCAGGGAATAATGCACTATAATATCATTCAGCAGTTTATCATCAAATTTAGGATACAAAAGTTTATAGATTGTTTTGTATTCTCCTACCTTAAACCCGGGGAAAGAAGACCTTGTCTCATTCAACATAGCGAGTCTGCTTTTTACATTCTCCGGATCAGCAGTACCCAATATCTCAACTTCTCCACTTGTAGGCCTTATCTGCCCATTTAGGATCCTGAGTGTAGTAGTCTTTCCTGCGCCATTTGGGCCAATAAGTGCAAAGATCTCGCCTTTTCCGATCTCAAGGTTCATATCCACTAAAACCTGTTTATCCTTAAACTGTTTTTTTACATTTTTCAGTTTTATCATCTTTTTCACCTACCCCTCATAATTGTATACAAATCCATAATACCCAATTCCAAGAACTAATAGTGAAAAAATTGCACTAAAAAGTTGATTTCCCTGAGTAAGTACGCTTATATAAGAATATCCTGGGACAGATAATAAAATAGCATCCACTGCGAGCACCAAAAGGCTCATACCAAACAGAGAGCGTTCTCCTGATGCAAAATATGTAGCTACTCCAAAATAAAAGGTAAAGAATATGAAAAGATACACTATAGAATAGAGAGTAGTAGTACCTGAAAAGATTCCTCCAACAAGAGAGGAAACAAGTATAAGAAAAAGGCCAGAAAGCCAGGACAAGAAAAATAACTCTTTCTTTCTAAAAGGTAAAGACAAGAGAGAAATAATACTATTTTTTCTCTCTATATCCAATCCCAGGATTCTCATACCAAGAAAGAAAGCCATAAAACCCTGGATAGGGAGAAGTGGTATACACAAACCAAGAAAAAGAGCAAATATATGCTTCCCCTTCACACGGAAAAAGATATTTAGAAATGCCTCAATCTTATTTATCATTTTTATAAACCTCCTCCAGTATTGTAATAGCGATTAAAAGATCTACATTGTTCTCCCTCAACAATCTTGCAAAATTTTTTATTTCGGATAAAACTTCCTTTTTTATAAAAGATGCCTGCGTTATAAAATACCCTATCCCATGCTGAGCCTGGATTACTCCTTCAAATTGGAGCCTCTCATATGCCTTAAGCACCGTATTTATATTTACACCCAACATCCTTGCAAGATCCCTTGTAGGGGGAAGTTTATCTCCTTCTTTCATCCTCCCCAGGACAATTTCCTTTTTTATTTGATTCATTATCTGGATATACACAGGCACACCTGAATGTTTGTCTATCCTAATCCCCATAGCGCTCCACCACATTTCCAAATCCTTCTCTCTTTATATCCAACTTCCCGGGATTTCCAGGTGGTAAGGTATATCTAATCTTTGTGCCAAGCCCATCTACCGAAAGAATCCATGTACCTTCCCATGGGGTAGTGTATTTTAAATTTATATCTGCACCCATACCGTCTATCAAAATAGATGGAGCCCTAATGACTGAAGAGTGCAATTTTATACCCATTCCATCTATTTCTAACTCTTCCAGATCTAATATTCCTTCTATATCTGCACCCATACTATCTATGGAAAGCCTCTTTGCATTTATATACCCCATTATCTTTACACCCATAGCATCTACACTCATATCATCTATCTGAGACTTTGCACCTATTACAATCTCTTTTGCCCGCACTCTGCCATATAACTTAAAAAAAGAAATCCCATTATAAAAGGTAGGGGCTTCTATAGTCAAGATATCCCCTACTCTTTCTACTCTCACTCCCTCTGGTACACCTATGTCCCCTTTATCTTTATCAAATTTGATGATAAAACCCGGCCCACTTATCTTTATCCTCTTTGCAGATGGAATAAAACTAACCGGAAGATCAGGATGAGAAAGCTCTACCTCACGAGAGATAAAAGGGGAACGAAATCTCATAAAGGAAAGAGAGGCCTTTCTAAGAAACGAAACAGGGGAAAGGGCTATAGGTAATAAAAATATTATGAGAAAAACTATTGGCCCCACTATTTTTCTAAAATTATAAGAAAAAATAAGAAAACCCAAAACCCCTCCTAAAATAGAAAAAATATTCGGCCCCCTTGCAAAGGATATGCCAAAAGACAATGCTAATATTCCTAAAGCCAAAAGAGTATTTTTTACATATGGATAGCTCATATCCATATCCCTCCTTTCTGTATTCTTGTGTCATAGATAACTATAACACTAATATACAAATTTGTCAACCACTCTTTAAACATTTTTTAAAAAATATCTGTTGTCTTCTTATTATAAGAGAATCAGGATGTTATATCTTTCTTCATGTCCAAATTCTTTGCACTTACAGTACCTCTAAGTATTTAATGTATGGAGTGTTTACCTTTTCTTTACCTAATTTACAATAACTTCTATTGCTTATGAATTAGAGCAAGTCAGAGAAAATTCACAAAAAAGATTATATCTGATATAATATACATGCACTCTCTTTATCATAAAAAGGAGAATAAAAATGAGAGCTATTATAACTGTGGTGGGTAAAGATCGTGTAGGAATTATTGCAGGAGTAAGTAATCTCCTTGCAGATGCAAATGTTAATATCTTAGATATAAGCCAGACAATCCTTCAGGAATACTTTACAATGATAATGCTTGTGGATTTATCAAATATGAATACAACGCTGGAAGAACTTAAAAATAAGTTAAAGCAAAAAGGCGATGAATTAGGTGTATCTATAAAGCTCCAACATGAAGATGTCTTTCGTGCAATGCACAGGATATAGGAGGATATCATGATAAATCCGTACGAAATACTTGAGACAATTCGTATGATAGATCAAGAAAAATTGGATATCCGCACTATCACTATGGGAATATCACTGCGCGATTGCATAGATTCTGATGGCGATAAGGCAAGAAGAAAGATATATGATAAAATTACAAAATGTGCAAAAAACCTTGTAAAAACAGGAGAAAAAATTGAACTTGAATATGGCATACCTATTATAAATAAAAGAGTCTCTGTTACTCCTATATCAATAATTGCAGAGGCAACAGATGAAGAAAATTATGCAAAATTTGCAAAAACTATGGATAGTGCAGCAGAAGCGATAGGTATAGATTTTATTGGTGGTTTTTCTGCTCTTGTGCACAAAGGATATACTAAAGGAGATGAAATACTCATTAGATCTATTCCAGAGGCCTTAAGTATTACAAAAAGAGTCTGTTCTTCTGTCAATGTAGCAACAACCAGGGCAGGTATCAATATGGATGCAGTGCGACAAATGGGAGAAATTGTCAAGAAAACAGCAGAACTTACAGCAAAACAAGGCGGAATAGGTGCTGCCAAATTGGTAGTATTTGCAAATGCGCCAGAGGACAATCCATTTATGGCAGGGGCATTTCACGGGGTAGGAGAACCAGAATGTGCAATAAATGTCGGGATAAGTGGGCCAGGAGTGGTGAGAGCTGTACTTGAGAAACTAAAAGATGCGCCTTTTGACGAAGTAGCAGAAGCTATTAAGAAGACAGCATTTAAAATCACAAGAATGGGTCAGCTTGTAGCACAGGAGGCATCAAGATTGCTCGGTGTACCTTTTGGTATTGTAGATCTTTCTCTTGCACCTACACCTGCTATTGGCGATAGTGTTGCACATATTCTCGAAGAAATGGGATTAGAAAATTGTGGGGCACCAGGGAGCACAGCTGCACTTGCATTATTAAATGATGCTGTTAAAAAAGGCGGTGCCATGGCTTCTTCTCAAGTAGGCGGATTAAGTGGTGGATTTATACCTGTAAGTGAAGATGCAGGAATGATCGAAGCTGTTCAAAAAGGTTCTTTGAGTATTGAAAAATTAGAGGCTATGACTGCTGTTTGTTCTGTAGGTCTTGATATGATCGCTATTCCAGGTGATACACCTTCATCTACTATCTCTGCAATAATTGCAGATGAGGCCGCCATTGGAGTAATAAATAATAAAACTACAGCTGTCCGCATTATTCCTGTACCTGGAGGGCATATAGGGGAGATGGTAGAGTTT
>JALVIU010000081.1 GCA_027028665.1 Candidatus Atribacteria bacterium
CCATAATGGAAGTAACTATTCCATCCCCTGTAGTCTCTTTATCCAAGAAGATTATATGTCCTGACTGTTCTCCTCCTAAGATGGCATTTCTCTCTTTCATCTCTTCTACTACATACTTGTCTCCTACTTTATCTATACGTATCACATTTTTTTGAAGTCTTCTAAGTGCAACATCTAATCCTATATTTGACATAACTGTTACTACTATCTCATCTACATCTATCTCTTTTGCAAATAGATACAACAAGGCATCTCCATCAATTATTTTCCCAGAAGATGAAACCACCATAAGCCTATCTCCATCTCCATCATAGGCAAATCCTATATATGCATTACGTTCTCTTACTCTCTCTATTAATCCATTAAGGTGAGTAGAACCTGAATTAAGATTTATATTAAGTCCATCTGGTTTATTATTTATAAATTCAAAATCACCTATATCAGAAAATATCTCCTCTGCAATCCTATAGGTTGCTCCATTAGCAGTATCTATCACTACTTTATAAGGAAAGGAACGAAAAGAAAATAAACCTTTTAAAAAATTTATATATCCAGAAACTAACTCTTCTCTTTTGTAAGTTCTTTTTATCTCTTCATGATGAGGAATTTTGGCATTATAGCTATGTGTATTAAGTATCTCTTCTAAACTTTCTTCTTCTTCATCTGGTATCTTAAATCCTTCATTTGTAAAAAACTTTATCCCATTATCATAATAAGGATTGTGAGAAGCAGATATTACTACCCCTCCTCCTACATCAAGGGTACGAGATAGATAGGCAACCCCTGGTGTAGTAATAACCCCTAATTTATATACTTCTATCCCCATAGAAGCAAGCCCTGAAGAAAGAGCATCTTCTAAAAAATCTCCTGATATCCTCGTATCTTTTCCTATAACTACTTTCTTAGGCAGACCTTTTTCTAAAATATAGTATCCAAAAGTTTTCCCCAGAGAGACAGCCCCTTCTGGTGTAATAAAACCTGTATTTACCATATCTCTTATTCCATCTGTCCCAAAATATCTCTTCACTTTTTCTCCCCCCCTTTAATCCTAAATACTACTTCTACAATGTTCGGTTCAAGAGTTATATTTTGTGGGATCTCTCCTTCACTAGTAATAGCATAAACCTTCATGATCTTCAAAAACTGAGATTTACCTTTATATTTTTTAAATACATCATCTGTCAAGAAAATAGTAACATATTTTATCCTCTCGATATCTTCTTTCCTTCCTTTCACCTTTATAAGATTTGGTGTAAATTTTATCTTATAGCTTTCTACCTTTTTATCTAAAAATGTAGGGGCAAGCAGAAAGAATCTTACAACTGCCTTGAATATACGTACTTCCATCTTCTTTGGTTCAATCTTTATAAGGTTGAGACCACTTGGAACAGAGACATCAATAGGAATAGAATATTTACCTGGAGTAGAAATCTTGGAAAGATTCAAAAATACATTAAGGTCCTCAGGGGTAATACGTTTTATTATCTTCTGTGGACCCTTAAGGTATATACTTACATACTTTGTCCCTTCACCTACCAAAAGACTATTTTTTAAGCCATAATAATGTGTTGGTACCATAAATATCTTTGTAATTTGAGGTGTCTGTATAGTAGTTACGTATAGCCATAAAAAGATAGCGAGGACCAAAGAAACAAGTTTTAATTGCCAATTATGTCTTATCCAATTATACAGTCTTTCTCGCATTTACGACCTCTGGAGCACTTTTTTCTTTGATTTTTCTATATAAAATCTATTAAGCACCGTTTTCAAAGAACTAAGGGTAATATTTTTAACTAACCTCCCATTTACAGATATAGAAATCCATCCCCTTTCTTCAGAAACAACTATAGCTATAGCATC
>JALVIU010000082.1 GCA_027028665.1 Candidatus Atribacteria bacterium
TAGCAAGAGGGGGTAGAAAACCTGGGACCAAACTATCTGTGGGTACAAATCCTCTTACCTATGCAAATTTTATTCTCTTTAAGGGTAAAAATCTCTACTATATAAAAGAAATAGATATCAAAAGAAGTTTTCTTATGAAGCATATAAGCCCTTCCATATATGAGGCATTCGAAATTATAAGCTACATAGATCGATTTATGCCATTTGAAAAAAGGGATTACAAGATTTATGCCCTCATTATATCTCTTCTTAAAGACCTCGAAAAAAGAAGTATATCAAATATATTTTATTTGACATTGCTTATAGAATTTTTAGGTTTTAAACCTGATGTTTCCCACTGTAGTATATGTAAGAGACCCTTAAATGATAAATTTTTTTATATAGATATAGAAAATGGTATTTCTATATGTAAAACTTGCTTAAATCAAGAAAAAAGAGGTATAATAGAAATAGATAGGGATATAGGAGAGTTTTTAAAATCTCCTAAAAGGAAAAATATTCTAAATCGTATGCAAAGAGATAAACTGTATAGCATAGTAATTTCTTATCTTGAACATCTCAATGTAAAAATTTAGATGAGGGGGGTGAAAAGGATGTGGATTAAGAGATTTGAGGAAGCAGAAGAGAAAGAGCTATTTGGACACAAGTGCCTTATGCTTGTTACAAGAGAAGTTTCAAGGGCCTCAGAGGCAGGAGTAGTGTATTTAAAGGATGGAGAAGAAACCCCAAGACATAGTCATAAGGATCAAGAACAAACATTTATAATCCTAAAGGGAAGAGGGTTATTCTATGCAGGTGGAGAGGAAAAAGAGGTAGAGCCAGGAATGTATGTATTTGTCCCTAAAAAAGTCTCTCATGGAGTCAAAGCCCTTACTGAAGAGTTTGTGTATGCATACTTTGCTAATTATATAGATGAAAAGGATTAAACTCAATAGGAGGCATAAATATGGACAAAAAAAGGCTTATAGAAAAAGCACTCTATGATGGAGATGGAATAGTAAGGCTTGCTCCAAATTGGGTCCCGAGGGTATTCTCTATCCCGGGTAAAAGATTAAAGCTTGATCCCAGGGATTACTATGCATTAGGTACCCACAGAGGAGGGATAGATGAGAGGTGGTTTGCATCTACTGTAAAGGCAGATAACGGCCCAGGCACCCCAGAAGATGAAGGTCTAAGTTATATATTTGTAGATGAAGGACCACATGGAGAAAAGGTCTTATTCAAAGAGGCAATAGAGCTTATGGGAGATAAATTCCTCGGAAAGGAAACCATGGAGAAAGAAGGGGGATGGGTAATGTTTGCAAAGTTCTTTGACAATATGGATCCTCTCCCTTTTCATATGCATCAAAGCGATGAACTTGCTCAAAAAGTGGGAATGAAAGGAAAGCCTGAAGCCTATTACTTTCCCAGACAGCTAAACAATCACTCAGGTTATTTTCCTTTAACATACTTTGGTTTTGAACCTGGTACTACAAAAGATGATATAAAAAGGTGTATAGAAAATTGGGAAAAAGGAGATAATGGTATCCTTAATTATTCAAAGGCATACAAATTAGAGCTTGGGACAGGGTGGTATGTACCCCCTGGTGTGCTTCATGCCCCAGGAAGCCTTCTTACTTATGAGCCACAGAGAAGCTCAGATGTATATGCCATGTTTCAATCCCTTGTATGGGATAAATATATAGACAAAAAATTCCTTGTAAATAATGTACCAGATGAGTATAAAGAGGATCTTGATTATATAGTAAATATGCTGGATTGGGAGATAAACCTCGATCCAGAATTTAAAAAACATTACCACAGAAAACCAAAGCCTGTAAAGCCAGAGAAGGAGATGGAAGAGGAAGGATATA
>JALVIU010000083.1 GCA_027028665.1 Candidatus Atribacteria bacterium
CCTCCTTTTAACTTATGTGAGATTTTAGCCACCTCCTCTATATCCCCCCTATATCCTGCATCTTCCAGAAGATCCATTCCCTCAGAAAGCTGGACAAGAGACATCTGTAAGAGTTCTTTCAATATCTCATCATCCCCTACATCTTCTCTTATATCACTTATATCCATTATCTTTTGCACCTCTTCTTCCTCCTTTTTTACCCGAGCTTCTGGCTCCCTTTTTGGTTTATATAAAAACTTCTCAAGCACCCTATATAGAGTGTCTCTACTTACAGGTTTTGGTATATAGTCATCCATGCCAGCAGATAAAAACTTATCCCTATCTGACTTAAATGCAGCAGCTGTAAGTGCAATGATGGGTGTATGGATACCAAATTCCTTTTCCATCTCCCTTATTTTCTTTGTAGCCTCCACCCCATCCAATTCTGGCATTTGTGCATCCATAAATATAAGGTCATAGTGACCATTTTTCACCTTTTTTATTGCCTCAAGCCCATTATCTGCCATATCTATACTTATATGCCATGGGGACTTTATCAAAAACTCCTTTATAATAAGTTGATTTATAGAGTTGTCATCTGTTATCAATATCTTATATACTCTTCCATTTTTATATACAGGTTCTTTCTCTGGCTTTTCCTGGTTCTTTGTTTTTGGTATACCTGTAAGCTCCAAAAGTTTATTATAGAGTTTTGATTGATTTATAGGTTTTATTAAATAATCATCTATATACGAATTCTTTAAGACCTTATCCAAATAGTGAATAGATATAAGGGCAATAATTTTTATATCTTTATTTCTTTTTTTTATAACCTTTGTCCTTTCTACAAGCCTATTTGAGAGCTGTTCCTTTATATCTATAAAGAGTAAACTATACTGATTCAAATCAATAGATCTCACCTCTTCTAAATTATTTATGGTTATTGTTTTTATACCCCAAAAAGACATAACCTCTTTTAGGTAGTTCCTCATAAGATTACTTCCTGAGACAATAATAGAGAGAAATGCAGAAAGTTGTGCTTCGTATTCATTGCCAATACTCTCTACCTCTTTCTCAGGCATACCTACATTTATGGTAAATATAAACTCACTTCCTCTATCTACATCACTCTTTACATATATATCGCCACCCATTATATTAACAAGTTCCTTTACAATGGCAAGACCTAAACCTGTACCACCAAATCTTCTTGTAGTAGATGCATCTGCCTGTATATATTTATCAAAAAGATATGGAATCTTTTCCTTTGGTATGCCAATACCTGTATCTTTTACCACAAACTTAAGCGTCACCTTTCCGTCTTTTTCCTTTTCCTTTGAAACCTTTAGGGTGATACCACCTCTTTCTGTAAACTTCACTGCATTTCCAAATAGATTTACAAGAATCTGTTTTATCTTTGTACTATCTCCTATTACATATCTTGGTACATTGGGATCTATATATACCATAAACTCCAGGTTTTTCTTTACTGCCCTTATATATACAGCATCAACCGTGTTGTATATAAGCTCTTTTAAATCAAACTTCTCCTCTTCCAGATCAAGTTTTCCTGCCTCTATCTTTTCTATATCCAGTATGTCATTTACAAGGTCACGAAGCAGGTGGGATGATGCATTTAGTATATTTAGATATTCTCTTTGACTCTTATCAAGTTTTGTATGGAATAAAAGTTCGGATATCCCTAATATACCATTTAAAGGTGTTCTTATTTCATGAGCCATATTGGCAAGAAAATTGGTCTTTGCCTCACTTACCTGCTCTGCATAGTCCTTTGCAATCTTCAACTTCTCTATAGCATCTCTTTTTTCTGTTATATCTTTAATAAAAAAGGTTTT
>JALVIU010000084.1 GCA_027028665.1 Candidatus Atribacteria bacterium
TTCTTTTCCACAAAGTCTTCTGGAAGAGGATTAGGGCTTTCTGTTTTATTCGGTCTTGTCAAGGGGCATGGAGGAGGTATAAATATTCTAACAGAGAGAAATAAGGGTACTACATTTCAAATATTTGTTCCTATTTCAAAGACAGAGAAATCCGAGACTTTGAATGAACAAAAGGACTCTTTAGTAACCAGACATAGAAAGAGACTAAACATTTTGGTGATAGATGATGAACCATGGATAAGAGAGATCTTGGTGGAGATACTCTCTGTGAGGGGTTATAGAGTAGAGGCAGTAGAGGATGGATATAAAGCCCTTGAAATAATAGAAGAAAAGCCAGATTATTTTGATCTTACAATAATAGATTATAATATGCCTGGTATAAATGGTCTTGAGACGTGTAAGAGAATAAAAGAGATAGCTCCTAATATATCTATTATTCTTTCTTCAGGTTTTGCATTTGACACATTTGCAAAAGAAATAGAGGCTGAGGGGCTTAGATTTATACCAAAGCCTTACAAAATAGATGAACTGGAAAGAATAATAAATGAGGTTATAAAAGATAACTCTTTTAGTAATTAAATATTTAAAGATTTTACATGGAAACTCTAAAACTTTGCTTGATTTTTATCTAAAATTAATATATAATAATTCTCAACTAAATTAAAAAGCGAGGTGATATTTGTGGGGTGCAAGATAGTTTAAGAAAGATTAAGATCTTCAAAATACCTGCTTATACGGGTACCAACCTCTGTAGATTCCCTCTTTATTATTAACCTTTTTTATTATTTTCTATCCTATATCTAAAAAAGGAGTTGATCTATATGAAAACCGTGAAAAATTTTTTCATCCGTATAGGCAGAGATATATCTTTTACAGGATTTGCTATAAGGGCAGATCTTAATAAATATTTAGAACTTGACCCATCTGTATCTAAAAAGTGGATGGTGATAATTTCCTCTTCAGGATTTCATGCACTTTTCATCTATAGAGTTGCACATCTTTTCTGGAAGTGGGGATTTATCCCTTTAGCCCTTGTTTTTTACATATGGGGAAAAATTCTCACAGCTTCTGATATACATCCTGCATCACAAATAGAGCCAGGTGTTGTTATAGATCATGGAATTGGAACTGTTATAGGCTCCACAGCTACTGTGGGATCAGGCACACTTATATATCACGGTGTAACTCTTGGCGCAAAAAGGCCTGTTAAAGGAAAGAGACATCCTGATGTAGGTAGGAATGTGCTTCTTGGTGCAGGAGCCAAAATACTTGGCCCGATTACTGTAGGAGATAATGCGGTAATTGGGGCAAATGCAGTGGTACTTGAAGATGTACCTCAAAATGCACTTGCTGTAGGGATACCTGCAAAAATATCAAAAGAGAAGGAGATAAGGATATGTTATTAGATACTATAGGTAATACTTCTATTTTTAGCCTAAAAAACATAGTGAAACCAAATAGAATTTTTGTTAAGCTGGAGAAGCAAAATCCTGGTAGTAGTGTAAAGGATAGGACAGCATATTTTATGATTTTAGATGCAGAGGCCAGGGGAGCCCTCGGAGGAGAAAAGAAGACTATAGTAGAACCCACAAGTGGAAATACTGGTATAGCACTTTCTATGATAGGTGCTCAAAGGGGTTACAAGGTTATTCTTACTATGCCTTCTAATATGAGCAAAGAGAGAGTTGAACTTTTAAAGGTGCTGGGGGCAGAAGTGATTCTGACTCCTCCTGATAAAGGAATGATGGGTGCTATCCAAAAAGCCAAAGAGATAAGAGAAGATATGGATGCTTTTATGCCAGATCAGTTTGTAAACCCTGCAAATGT
>JALVIU010000085.1 GCA_027028665.1 Candidatus Atribacteria bacterium
GGTATCCTGTATATGTATATGTAACCATAAACTCCAGATCTTTTTCTTTTGTAATCCTTATAAGATCTTCTGCCTCTTCCATTGTAAAACAAAGAGGCTTATCACATACAACATTTATACCATTTTCCAAAAAGGCCTTTGCTGTTTGGTAATGAAGATGATTGGGAACTGTAATAACAACAAAATCTATTTTATCCTTTCTTTGTCCTTCTTTCTCTGCCATCTCTCTAAAATCTTTATATGTTCTATCTTTAGATATTCCCAATTGCTCAGCAGTTTTCAAAGTTTTCTCATAATTACGGGAAAAACTACCAGCTACGATATGTGCCTGTCTATTCATAGCGATAGCAATTCTATGTACTGGCCCAATGAAGGAACCTTCTCCTCCGCCTACCTGACCATAAGTAAGGTCGCCAACTAATTCAATATCCTTTCCCTGGATCATAATTACCTTTCTTTATTTTCTAAGTAAAAATTTAAGATATACTGATTTAACAAAGATTCCATATATTCCTGTAAACCAGAAGTATTTACAATTTGTGGTTTATCTATAATATATTCTTCTAACTCTTCAAATCCTATCTCTCCATTTACTATTTTTTCCCCTATACCTTTTTTGTATCCTTTATATCTCTCCTCTATGATTTCATCAAGCTCTCCATCTTCAACGATACGGTGCGCTATCTTTAAACCTACAGCAAAGGTGTCCATACCTGCAATAAAAGCCCTGAAAAGATCCTCTGGGGTAAAAGACCCCCTCCTTACCTTTGCATCAAAGTTTAAACCTCCAGGATAGAGACCACCATTTTTTATTACCTCATACATGGCCAATGTAGTATCATATATATTTGTAGGGAATCTATCTACATCCCAACCTAAGAGGAGATCCCCCTCATTTGCATCAATACTTCCAAGCTTTCCATTTATACGAGCGTATCTTAGTTCGTGCTGAAAGGTATGGCCTGCAAGGGTTGCATGATTTGCCTCAATGTTAAACTTGAAATAATCCGAAAGACCATACTTATTCAAAAATGAAAGGGCATTTGCCACATCAAAATCATATTGATGTTTTGTAGGTTCTTTTGGTTTTGGCTCTACAAGAAACTGCCCGGTAAATCCAATTTTTTTGGCATAATCCACTGCCATATGCAAAAATCTCGCAAGATTATCAAGCTCAAGGGCAAGATCTGTATTTATAAGTGTCTCATATCCCTCTCTTCCTCCCCAAAATACATATCCTGAAGCCCCTACCTCTTTCGCAATCTCCAATGCCTTTTTTACCTGAGCAGCTGCATATGCAAATACATATGGATTAGGAGAAGTGGCTGCACCATGAACATATCTGGGATTTGAAAATAGATTAGCGGTGACCCAGAGCACCTTTACTTTGCCATCTTTTAGGTGATCTTTTATATGTGCAACAACCTTGTCCAGATTTTTATTGGTCTCCCTTAAGGTATCTCCTTCAGGTGCGATATCCCTATCATGAAAACAAAAATATTCAATATTTAATTTTTCAGCAAGTTCAAAAAGTGCATCTATCTTTTTAAAAGCCAGAGTCATAGGGTCATCTATATCATTCCATGGCCTAATCATGTTATTTGATCCAAAAGGATCAGCACCATTATAATTCAGCGTATGCCAGAAGGCAATAGAAAATCTTAAGTGCTGAGATAGAGGTTTCTCATCTATAATCTCAACAGGATTATAATATTTAAAAGCAAGAGGGTTTTTCGAACTGGGACCTTCATAGGAGATATCTTTTATATCATCGAAAAACATAATTTTCCTCCTTTTTTCACTCTTTTT
>JALVIU010000086.1 GCA_027028665.1 Candidatus Atribacteria bacterium
ATGAAAGGACTTTTATTGTAGAGGTAATGGGAAGAGAAGCTGGTTTTTTGGCTCTTATGTCAGGTATATCTTGTGGTGCAGAGGCAATTTTGATTCCTGAGATTCCTTTTGATCTGGAGGAACTCTCCGAGAGGCTGTTGAAAGGGATAAGAAGAGGAAAGAATCATAATATAATCATTCTGGCAGAAGGAGTAGGAAAAGCCTCTAAAATTGCTCCTCTTATTACTGAGAAGACTGGTCTTGAAATAAGAATAAGTGTTCTTGGTCATATACAAAGAGGTGGTACGCCTACTTATTTAGATAGGATTATGGCAAGCAGATTTGGGGCAGCAGCAGTGGATACCTTAATGAAGGGAGAGAGAAATAAAGCTATAGGCTGGAAGGATGGAAAGCTTAGGGTATATGACTTAAAAGAGGCCGTCTCCTTTAAACGAAAGGTAGATCCAGAACTCTATGAACTTTCCAAAATCTTATCTATATAGATGAAGGATAGTAAAAAATTAGCAGGGAATACCATATTATTTTCTATTGCTACTTTTTTAAGTAGATTATTAGGACTTGTAAGAGAGGTTGTTATATCTACACTCTTTGGCCTGGGTAAACTTACAGATGCTTTTTTTCTTGCATTTACTATCCCTAATCTGTTACGTCAACTTCTTGCAGAGGGGGCATTTGCCAATGCCTTTATACCTGTATATTCAGAGATATATATAAAGAAGGATAAAAAAAGAGAGAAGGAGTTTCTAAGTGTAGTATTTACATTTTTGCTCTCTATACTTATTATTATTTCCATTTTGGGGATTGTATTTGCTCCTTTTCTTATTAGAATATTTGCACCAGGATTTGTCCATGATCCTTCTGTATTTAATGAGGCTGTAAAACTTTTAAGGATTATATTTCCCTATATACTTTTTATTTCCCTTACTTCATTTTTGTATAGTATTTTGAATACCTATGGTTCTTTCTTTTTCCCTGCACTTACCCCTATGTGGCTAAATATCTCTATAATCCTTTTTTCTCTTTTATTCTGGAGAATCTATGGGATATATGCACTTGCAGTAGGTGTAATATTTGGGGGCATTTTTCAGTTTTTATTTTTACTTATATTTGTAAAGAAGAGGCATATATACTTTTCCATATCTTTTAACTTTAAAAATCCTGCACTTTTGATGATCCTATCTCTTATGATACCTGCTGTTATATCGGTTGTTGTAAATCAGTTGAATGTAGTTATGGATAGGGTTTTTGCATCATTTCTTAATATAGGTTCTATCTCTGCACTCTATTATGCAAATAGATTGATGCAATTTCCCCTGGGTGTATTTGGAATTGCTCTCTCCACAGTATTTTTTCCTCTTATATCTAAATATATAAGTCAAAATCGAAAAGATGAATTTGAAAAATATATATCACTTGCAGTGAGAACAGGGGCTCTAATCCTTATACCTTTTTCTTTTTATCTATTTTTATTTTCAGTCCCTATCATTACGTTTATATATAAACATGGTGTCTTCTCTACACAAAATGCTTATATGACAGCCTGGGCACTTAAGTACTATTCTTTTGGCATATTCTTTTATAGTGGTGCTAATTTTTTAAATAGAGTATTTTATTCAACAAAGGATAGTAAAACACCTATGTATATAAGCATATTTTCTGTAACTTTAAATATAATATTGGATTATCTTCTTATGCAGATAATGTCCTATAGAGGACTTGCCCTTGCTACATCATTGGCAGGGATATTTAATTTTTCCTTACTTTTTATATTTTTATCCTCAAGGGGATATATTAATAGATTTGGAGA
>JALVIU010000087.1:0-10000 GCA_027028665.1 Candidatus Atribacteria bacterium
ATCTACTCCTGCCTCAATGGCCTTAAGATACATCATATCTGCCATTCCGCTTGTAAAGTGTGAATGCATCTGAATAGGCACACTAACGGTCTTTTTGAGTTTTGAAACCAATTCATATGCATCATATGGGGTAAGTAATCCTGCCATATCTTTTATACAAACAGAATCGGCACCGAGCTCTTCTAATTCTTTTGCCATTTTAAGATAGAAATCTATATTATGTACAGGACTTATTGTATAAGAGATAGCACCTTGTACATGGGCACCTGCCTCTTTTGCTATCTTCATAGAAAATTCCATATTTCTTGTATCATTTAGCGCATCAAATATCCTTATTATATCCAATCCATTATCTACTGCCTTTTTAACAAATTCTTCTACCACATCATCGGCATAATGTCTATATCCTACAAGATTTTGACCACGTAGAAGCATCTGAAGCTTTGTCTTCTTAAAGTGTTTTCTTAAGGTTCTGAGCCTTATCCATGGATCTTCATCTAAGTATCTGATACATGCATCAAAAGTAGCACCTCCCCATACCTCAAGAGAATAATACCCTACATTGTCAATAAGCTCAGCAACAGGGATCATATCCTCAGTCTTCATACGTGTTGCAATGAGGGATTGATGTGCATCACGCAATGTAGTATCAGTTATCTTAAGTTTTCCCATTTTTTTCTCCTTTCTCCAATTCTAATAATTTCCTCCGAAATTCAATACTCTTACTCGTAATTCCGCCTAATCTTCCATCACTCCTTATTATCCTATGACACGGAACAACTATAGGAAATGGATTTTTCTTAAGGGCAGTAGCTACTGCCCTATAAGCCCTTGGTCTGCCTATCTCATGTGCTATATCTTTATAAGTTGATACCATTCCATAAGGTACTTCCATTGTTTTTATATAGACAAGTCTATAGAAATCTGAAACCCTCTGAAAATATATATCACTTTTATCTATCTTTATAGGTGTATTTTCTTCTAAATAATTATGTATAATTTTTACAAATCTAAAACAATTTGTCCTATCATCAGGAATATCATTATAGATCTCTCTATTTTCCATTATTACTTCATATATTTTCTTATCCTTACATATTATTCGTATCTTTTCAAATAAAGTTGTAGAAAAATCTACTTTCACTAAAGTTGACATATCGGGCAAAAGTATGTATCTCTTCCTCCTAATCTTATCTTCTCAATCTTAGATCCACACACTGGACAGAGCCTTCCTTCTCGATGATGAACCACTATAAGTTTCTCTTGTACCTTACCTGTCTTACCATATATGTCCTGAAAACCGTCTTCTGAATTTCCACCCAATTCTATGGCTCTATTTATTATCTCTTTTATAGTAGTGAACAATCTTTCTATTTCCTCACCTGTCAAGGTTTTTGCCTTTCTCTTAGGATGAATTCTTGCCCTATATAAAATCTCATCTGTATATGTATTTCCAAGTCCAGCTACTATTTTTTGATCCATAAGAATACTCTTTATAGCCTTATTCTTACCTGTAACTACATTTTTAAAATATTCCAAAGAGAAGCCTTGATCATATAAAACATCTGGACCTAAATCCTTCATATATTCCCTATCTTTAGTAAGGGAAATTTTTCCATATTTTAAATCTCTTATAAGGATTGCCTGTTTACTTGAAAGCTCTAAAAAGAGATCGTATCCTTTTCTTTCATCCTTTTTAACATATAATAGAGAGCCTCCCATACCAAAATGGATACTTATATTATAATCATTACTAAGTAAAATAACAAGTAATTTTCCATATCTATCTACATTTTTTATAATCTTTCCTGGCAGATGCTCTTTAAACAACGGAACAGATGGCGAAAATAAACTGGGTGGGCCAATATATAAATTATTTATGTATTGGCCCACTATTTCTCCACTTAGCTCTCTTTTTAGTATCTCTATTTCAGGTGCTTCTGGCATAATTTATATGAGACCTAACTGTTTTTTTGCCTTTTCTGAAACCATATTTATATTCCATGGTGGATCCCATACAAGCTCTATTTCTGCCTCTTCTACACCATCTATTTCTTCTACCTTTTCTTTTGCCTGAGACAATATAAAGTTCCCCAATGGACAACCAGGGACTGTAAGTGTCATCTTTACATGTACCCTATTCTCCATTACTTCAATATCATAAACAAGTCCCAAATTTACAATATCTAATCCAATTTCAGGATCAATTACTTCAGTTAATGCCTGCTTCACTCTTTCTTTATTAACCATAATCAACTCCTTATGCACCATATTTTGTTAATTTTAAACTACATGCCATCATAAGTGGCAGCTCATCCATGGCCCTAATCTTTCCAAGCACCCCTCTTGTACACATAGTTTCAGAGAATTTATTTACCTCATCTCTTCTTCCATACTTAGAGTACAAAAGTACAGGAACAGGATGCCAACTATGTGATTTTAGTAAGGCAGGGGTAGAGTGATCCCCTGTGACTAATACAACATCTGGATTGAGAGTCATCAGTTTAGGAATAAATCTGTCAACCTCTTCAATAATCCCAACCTTTTTCCAGAATGCCCCATCTTCTCCGTAACTATCTGTTTTTTTGATATGAACGAAAAAGAAATCATAATCATTATAGAGCTCTTGTAATTTATTGAATTCATCCTCAATAGTGTCTCCTACTTCTACTACCGTCATGCCTACAAGCTTTGCAAGTCCTTTATACATAGGATAATTTGCAATAGCTACAGGATTTAGTTTGAACAACTCCTGCATCTTTGGGATAGGAGGAACCTTCGCTATACCTCTTAAAAGAATGGTATTTGCCTTCTCTTCCCCTTTTAAGACTTCATTTACCATATCTAAAAATTTATTTAATATGGAAGCTGCCTTTTCCGCCTCCTTTCTAAGGGGTTTTACAGGGATCCATTTTTTCCCTACCTGCTGAGGGTCTGTATCAGTAAGGCCATCCTCTAAACCTTCTCCTCTAAATACTGCAACCATCCTATGTTCCTTTACAGGTTTTATAATTACCTCTACACCATCAATCTCTTTTATATTTTCCTGAAGCTTTTTACATAGCTCTATATTTTTTTCTGTAGGAATTCTCCCTGCCCTTCTATCAAGAATAACACCATCTTTATCCATGGTAGCAAAATTACCTCTAAGTGCAAGGTCTTTATCTCCTAACTCCATACCTATTCCCAATGCTTCAAGTACTCCCCTTCCAATTTGATATTTAAGGGGATCATATCCAAAGATACCCAGGTGAGCAGGACCACTGCCTGGGGTTATACCAGGAGATATAGGGTCTGCTACACCACATTCTGACATTTCTGCAAGTTTATCAAGGTTAGGGGTATTAGCCATCTCAAGGGCCGTCTTTCCCCCATACATGGGAAGGTCACCCAAACCATCCATCACTAAAAGTATTATCTTATTTTCGTTCTTTATAGAAAGCTCGCGAAAAAGTTCTTCTCTATCCATAATTATCCTCCTACTGTTTAAATTAATTAATATTATAAACTAAAAAGATAGTTTTTACAACTCTTTCAGAAAATTATGGTATAATTAAAGTCAAAAATCACAAAGAGGTAAATATGGAAAAGGTCTTATTGTACTGGCAGAGAATACCATATCTCTTAAATCCTATTTTTATAAAACTCGGTAATTTCGAAATTAGATATTATGGTCTTATGTATGTAATAGCTGCACTTGTTACCTATGGATTAATAGTGTACAGGATAAAAACTGAAAACTTAAATATAAAAAAGGAAACTGTAGCAGATATATTTATATGGGGAATAAGCGGAGTAATTATTGGGGGCAGATTAGGATATGTCCTTTTTTACAACCTAAACTACTATCTCTCTCATCCCCTTGAAGTAATAGTTCCTATAAGGGATGGAAAATATGTAGGCATATCAGGTATGTCTTATCATGGAGCTATTATTGGTATCATTATTGCAGGGCTTTTATATTGGAAGATAAAAAAGGTAAGTTTTTTAGAATTAGGTGACCTACTGGCAACTACCTTCCCATTAGGTTATACATTTGGGAGATTGGGAAACTTTATAAATGGAGAACTATATGGACGAGCAACAGATTTACCTATAGGTATGTATTTTCCTCGGGACCCTCTACATAAGCTTAGATACCCTTCTCAACTTGTAGAGGCACTACTGGAAGGGATTGTCCTTTTCTTAATACTCTGGAGCCTAAGAAAGAAAAAGTTCCCCAAGGGTTATCTGCTTTCTTTTTATATAATAGGATATGGAACTGCAAGGTTCTTAGTAGAATTTATAAGGGAACCAGATCCACAGATAGGATATATAGCAAGATGTTTTACTATGGGGCAGATACTTTCCTTTGGAATGATTATAGGGGGTTTTATTGTTTTATACATATCCAAATATCTATCTGAAAGGAGTAAGGATGTACTTTGATCTACTTATAAAAGATGTAAAAATTGTAGATATAGTGAATAAGGATATAGTAGATGGCTATATAGCCATATCAGATGGAAATTTTATATTGACTGAAAGAGGAATACCTGATACTGAGATCCAAAAGCTTTCAAAAGAGATTAAAGAGGGGAATGGTTTTTATGCTATACCAGGCCTTATAGACACCCATATGCATATAGAGAGTTCATTTGTGACACCCTGGACCTTTTCTCAAATTACTGTACCATTTGGATTAAGCACCATACTCTGGGACTTTCATGAAATTGCAAATGTCTCAGGCATAGAAGGCATAAAAGATATTTACAAGAAAAGTAAAAACTTACCTATAAATATATATCTTGCCATCCCAAGCTGTGTTCCTGCAACAGATGAAAGCTTAGAGACACCCAACTTCCAATTTACAAAAAGGGAAATAGAGATACTTGCAAAAGAAGAAGGGGTAGTCTCCTTAGGTGAAGTAATGGATTATAAAGGTCTTACAAGAGGTAATAAAAGGCTTATAGAGATTATAAAAAAGGCAAAGGAATATAACTTAATAATAGATGGTCATGTCCCTACATTAAAGGGTAAAGAACTTTCTCTTTATATATCTTATGGAATTACATCTGATCATACATTAGCTACACCAGAGAAGATAGAAGAAGAATTACAAAAAGGATTATGGGTACAAATACAGGAAAAATCACTTACAAAGGAAAATATAGCATACCTTAAAAAAAGAGGTAGTTTAGAAAGAATCTTATTTGTAACAGATGATGTACCACCTGATAAGCTTACAGAAGGTCATCTCCTATCTATTGTAAATAAGGCAATCGAATTGGGACTTTCTCCTTTTGAGGTAATAGCATCATCTACTATAAGGGCCTCAGAACGATTAGGCAAGAGTAATATTGGCATAATTGCCCCTGGAAGAGAGGCAAATTTCTTCTTATCACCTACCCTTTCTCCTATTAAACCAGAATATGTCTACTTTCACGGAAAGCTTGTTGCAAAAAAAGGAAAAGTACTTTTCAACTATTCATCTACAAAGAAAGATATATTAAATAAAAGCTATATATGGATTAAAAGTGTTGAAGAGAAAGATCTTAAGTTTGATATAGAAAATGGAACCTATAAGGTAAATGTAGTTAGTTTTAATTCCCAAAATAGTCTAACAGGCCTTGAAGAAGAAGAGATTGAATTTAGAAATGGATTACCCATACTTTCTAAGAATCTCTCTATGGTTAGTGTTATGTCTCGAAATGACAGATATAAAACAACTGGGTTTGTAAAGAATTTAGGGCCAGAACGGGGTGCTATTGCTACTACATATTCTCATGATTCACATCCACTTACCATCATTGGAAAAGATCCTCAGGATATGATATATGCAGGGAACTATATAATAGAAAAGGGGGGTGGAATAGCTGTATTCCTGCAAGGAAAATTACTTTCCTTTATTTCTCTTCCAATATTTGGGCTTCTTGCCTTATATGATGGTAATACAATAATTGAGAAATTTAAGGAGCTCAAGGAGGTCTTGATTGATATCGGGATCAAGCACAAAAATCCTACACAGATTATAACACTTCTGACTCTTTCTGTCTCTCCTCTTTTCAAAATAGGGGATAAGGGGCTTATAGACACAGAAAAGAGGAGACTAATTCCTATAGCAAAGGAGAGAATACTATGATAAACCTTTCTTTTCTTGTTTCATTATTCATTTTAATACTTTTAACAGTATTCATTACATATTTAAGTGGAAAAAGTACCAACAGATGTTTCAAAGATTTTTCAAAATACCCTGTTACTGTAATAACAAAGAATAAGGCAATATGGGGGGATTTTTATCCTGAAAGTACAGGGTTTTACATAAGATATAAAAAACCAAAAAAAGAAAAGAATTTTAAAGAACTAAGCTATCTATTTTATAAACAAGAATTTGGAAATGTACTGGCACTTATTAGAGAGGTAGGAGAACTCGATGATACACAAAAAGAAAAAAGAGAGAAGGAAATTAGAAAAATACATAATCCTACTGTTATAGGAAGGCTAAAAAGGTATATATATAATGTAATCATTATTGCTGCAGATGTAATAAAAGAGGCATTGAGTATTACATTTGGAAGGGCATTAAACAAAATACCCAAATCTATCCCCAGCCAAAAGGGATATGCATCAAAGATCTCACAGCTTTTGGTACCTTCTTCCTCATATGATGGCCTACTAGAAAAACTCATAGGAAAAAAGGTTATATTAGAGATAAAAGAGGGAGAAAGATATAAGGAACATCCTGGAATATTTAAAGAATACACCAAGGATTTCTTAGAGGTGCTTGATGTAGAATACAAATACACAATGAATGTAAAGATCTTTCAGGGAAAAGAGGTAGAGTTTAAAAACATCCTTTTTTACCTGGACGAAAAAGGATTAACCATAAAAAATAAGGCAAATTCCAAGATAGATATTCTACACATAAACCAAAAAGAGCAAAATATTACTATTGAATCAGGCAAGGAGAAAAGAATAGAATTAAGTCATGGAGAATTTATCCGTGTAGAATTACAAATTACAGTATATGGTGATATTATTGTACCAAGAACTGTAGGAATTATAAGACACGAAGCAGAATAGAGCATGCCATTTAAGCATAAGAGACAAAATAAAATTTAAGTATTGGCAACTCTAAGGATGTAAGCTTTCCTCCAAATACTAAACCTGTATCTATACCTATTTTATTATCCATAACAAGGGGTTCTTCAAACACAGTATGCCCAAAAACTATTCTCTTACCAAAATCTTTTTTTGAATATATAAATTCATCCCTAATCCAAAGGAGATCATTTCTTCTTTGCTCATTAAGAGGGATGCCTGGCTTAAGTCCTGCATGGACAAAGAGATATCTATCTGTTTCATAATAAAGAGAAAGGTTATTTAGAAAATCTAAATGAGACTGGGGTATATATCTTTTTGCATAAGCATATTCTGATGGGGGAATACCGTAACTCTTTAGGGTTTTTTCTCCACCATTAAAAAAATATATTTCTCTGTCAAATTTACCCTCCATAAAGGAAAGGAGCATATCTTCATGATTTCCTATAAGACAGATAGTATTTGGATGAATTTTTTTAAAGTTTATAAGGAAATCTATTACCCCTTTCGAATCATAACCTCTATCAATGTAATCTCCTAAAAAAATTATAAGGTCTTTATCATCAAAAGGAAGGCTATGGATAAGGGATATCATCTCATTTTTCATACCGTGTATATCCCCTATCACAAATATTCTCTTTTCTTCTATACTACCTTCACTCCCCATGTTTTTTCCAGTTCTGAAAGTGAGATATTATGAAGATTCTCGTCAAAATCATATATTCCTTTCCTCAATACAGTTACGTTATATCCAAGTAAGCTGCCAAAAATAGCTGTATAAAATACACATATATGTGTAACTACTCCTACAATTGTAATATCTTTTACATCCATTTCTCTAAGATACACATCAAGTCCTGTCTCAAAAAATGCAGGATATTTCCTTTTAGTAAACACTATATCTTCCTTACTTGGCGCAAGTTCTTCTACTATTTTGGCACCCCATGTTCCTCTTACAGCATGTTTTGGAAACAGTGAGAATTCCTTATCTGACTCTAAATGACTATCTACAGCATAGATTATAGGAAATTTTTCATTCCTAAATTCCTTAATCTTTTTCTTTATAAATGGAATAATTTTCTCACTGCCTTTAACATAAAGGATTCCTTTCGGATGGACAAAGTCATTGATCATGTCTATTATAATTAATGCTTTTTTCTTTTTCATAATATTCACCCCCTTTTCTATGCAAAAGAGAGGGCCTCTTGATCACCTATGATGTCATCTAATTCTTTCCCTTCAAGCACCTCTTTTTCAAGAAGTTTCTCTGCTATTCTCTTGAGTTTTCCTGAATTTTTTTCTATAATCTCTCGCGCTCTTTTATAGGCATCTTCGATTATATTCTTTATTTCCTGATCTATTTTAAATGCTATAGCATCACTATAGTTTCTATCCTCTGCGATATCTCTTCCCAAAAAGACCTGTTCGTGTTTCTTACCTAAAGTGATAGGCCCAAGGGAACTCATACCATATCTTGTAACCATTTCTCTAGCTATATTTGTTGCTCTTTCCAAATCATTCTGCGCACCAGTACTCATTTCTGAAAATTCAAACTCTTCTGCCACTCTCCCACCAAGGAGTACAGAGAGTTTCTCTAAAAGCTCAGATTTTGTAACTATATATTTATCTTCAGTAGGTAATTGAAGGGTATAACCCAGTGCACCCATACCACGAGGAATAATGGAAACCTTATGTACCGGATCTGTATTTGGAAGCATTTTTGCCACAAGAGCATGACCTGCTTCATGGAAAGCAATAATTTTCTTTTCTTTTTCACTTATTACTTTACTCTTCCTTTCTGGGCCTGCTATTACTCTATCGATAGCTTCTTCAAAATCTTCCATCTCAATTTTTGTCTTATTTTTACGAGATGCAAGGATTGCAGCTTCATTCACCAGATTAGCAAGATCAGATCCTACGAACCCCGGAGTTCTTCGGGCAAGCACTTTTAAATCCACATCTTCTGCAATAGGTTTACCTCTTACATGGATCTTCAGTATCTCTTCTCTTCCAACAATATCTGGTCTATCAACTACTATATGTCTATCAAATCTTCCGGGTCTCAAAAGGGCAGGATCCAATACATCTGGTCTATTTGTAGCAGCAATCAAAATAATCCCTTTGCTCTGATCAAAACCATCCATTTCAACCAGTAATTGATTCAGCGTCTGTTCTCTTTCATCATGTCCTCCTCCAAGCCCTGCACCTCTCTGTCTCCCTACTGCATCAATTTCATCTATAAAAACTATACATGGGGCATTTTTCTTTGCTTGCTCAAAAAGGTCTCTTACTCTTGCAGCACCTACACCTACAAACATCTCTACAAAGTCCGAACCACTTATACTAAAAAAAGGTACATCTGCCTCCCCAGCAATAGCACGTGCAAGAAGGGTTTTCCCGCTTCCTGGTGGCCCGTACAACAATATCCCTTTTGGAATCTTTGCGCCAAGCCTAATAAACTTATGTGGATTCTTCAAAAACTCTACTATTTCTGCCACTTCTTCTTTTGCTTCATCAATTCCTGCTACATCCTTAAATGTTACCTTTTTTTTGTCACCTGATACAAGTTTTGCCTTACTTTTGGCAAAAGACATCACCTTCCCTCCACCTCCTTGCATCTGTTGAAACCATATAATCCAAAAACCAATAAATAAAAGAGTAGGAAAGATTGATGTCAAAAATCTCAACCACCAAGGAGATTCCACAGGAGGTCTAACTTCTATATCTACTTCTTTTTGTTTAAGAAGTTTCATTAAATCAGGATCATTCGGAATATAAGTTGTAAACTTATTTCCATCTTCAAAAAAACCCAAAATTGTATCCTGAGTTATTATTACCTTTTTTACTCTATTGTGTTCTAGATTAGATAAAAACTCACTATAAGAAAGCTTAATTACTCCACTTTTATCCTGGGGAGATT
>JALVIU010000088.1 GCA_027028665.1 Candidatus Atribacteria bacterium
TAGGTTTTGATAAAGATAGAGATGCTATCTATACATCGATAAAGAGGCTTAGAAGGTTCGATTCGTCTTTTTTACTTATAAACGGGGATTTTAGGGAAATTTATATATGGTTTGAAAGGATAGGTATGGAGAAGGTGGATGGAGTGCTTGCAGATCTTGGTATATCAAGTTATCAGGTAGATAATAAAGAGAGAGGTTTTAGCTTTTCATCTGAGGTATTACCTGATATGAGGATGGACAGGACAAAGGGAAAAAGTGCATGGGATGTCCTTAATGAATCATCAGTCTCTTTGCTTTCTGAGATCTTTTCAACATATGGGGAGATTAAGAGGTCATATGAGGTAGCCTCTTTTATAAAAAAGAACTTGAAAAAGATTAAAAGTGCAGAGGATCTATCTGAGCTTTTGAAGAAGAGATTTCCAAAAAGAGGCAGGATCCATCCTGCAACATTGGTATTTCAGGCACTTAGAATCTATGTAAATGATGAACTGGGTGCATTAAAAGACCTCCTATTTAGCCTGCCTCACGTATTGAATCCAGGGGGTAGGGCAGTTATTATATCATATCACTCTTTAGAAGATAGGATAGTAAAGAATTTCTTTAGGGATTCTGAGGATTTTAAGGTAATTACAAAAAAACCTATCACTCCTACATATAAGGAGATACAAGAAAATAGAAGGGCACGGAGTGCAAAGATGCGTGTTGCTGAAAGGATGAGGAGGGAATAGAGATGAATTCTAAGAAATGGAATTCAGAATATGAAAAAAAGTTTTTTGTGATTATCCTATTTGTTTCTTTTTTTGTTCTCATAGGGCTTTTATATGTATATGAAAATGTAGAATATACCTCTTTATCCTATAAGTATATGTCTCTTGAGAAAAAATATAAACTCCTTTGCAAAGAAAATGATATGCTTCGATATAAAGTTGAGAGGCTTTCCTCCCCTTCAAGGATAGAAAGATATGCAAAAGCTAAACTGGGTATGGTTTATCCAAAGAAAACTGTTTATATAGATATATCACCATCTGAGATAAATGTAGTTTCTGCATCAGGTGGAAAGTATATAGCCTCTCCATAGTATGAAGGATCCGGGGTTTAATAGGAGAATCAAGGCAGTTACTGCATTTTTTGTATTGTTATTTTTATTTCTTATATATAGTGATTATAAGATTCAAATAAAAGAGAGACTAAGATACAGGGAACTTGCAAAGCGAGAGCATACATATACCTTGGCTGTAGGTACAGAGAGGGGCAGGATTCTTGATAAAGAAAAAAATCCACTTGCGGTAAACATAAAATTACCATCTGTATACGCCATTCCAGGCAAGATAGAAAAACCAAAAGAAGTAGCAAGATATCTTTCAAGACTTTTGAATATCGATTACAATATACTCCTTAAGAAATTTAAGAAGAAGGCTTATTTTGTCTGGATAAAAAGAAAGATAGATTTAAATAAAAAAGCCATTTTGGTAAGAAAGAATATAAAAGGTATAGACTTTGTTGAAGAATATAAAAGGATCTATCCCCATGATACTTTAGGAGCAAATCTTATAGGTTTTGTAGGAATAGATAATCAGGGGTTATATGGGGCAGAGTTAGAGTTTGATAGATATCTCAAGGGCAAAGAAGGCCTTATTATGGGGATAAGAGGACCAAGTGGGCACCCTTTACCTGTGGACCAGAGGATCATAGAAAAACCGTTGCCAGGATATGATATACTACTTACCATTGATGAGGTAATTCAGGGCATTGTAGATGAGGAGCTTGCAAAGACCTGTAAAGAGAAGAAGGCAAAAGGTGGTATGG
>JALVIU010000089.1:0-1593 GCA_027028665.1 Candidatus Atribacteria bacterium
GAGCGATACAGTGGATTTGATGGCTATCTAAAGGTAAATCTCGATACAAAGGGCAAAGATGCAAGAGAGCTTATAGATAGGATAAAAAAGGCACTCCCTCAGGTTATCGCCATCCATACAAGGATGATAGAGAAGAAAAAGAAAAGGACACTTGAAATGGATGATATCTTGGACCCAGTAAGATCCTATAGAGCTTATTATAAAGAGAAGAAGGGTGTAGAGCCAGATAAAGAGATTATAGAAGTCTTTGAAAAGTTATATAGAAAGGTAAGAGAAAGTGAGGATTAGGAAACTTACCCTCTGGGGATTTACCTCATATAAGAAAAAGGTATCAGTGGATTTTTCCAATATGTCTGTATTTGTAATCACAGGCCCCAATGGGGCAGGAAAATCCTCTTTGGTAGAGTCTATCCTGTTTGCCCTCTATGGAAAAACCCCTCGAATGCAAGGAAATATTGCACCCCTTATCTCGCAGGATGCAAAGGAGATGGGGGTAGACCTGGAGTTTTATTTAAGAGAAGATGTTTATAGGGTGCTCAGGATTTATAAAAAGACAGGTTCTGGAAAGATTTCACCTGTTACCATTGAAATAAGGAAGTGGAATGGAGAGAAATGGAGGCTTGTTACATCCAAGTCAAAGGATGTGACAAAAGAGATAGAAAGACTCTTAGGGATGGATTATTCTACATTTACCCGTGCTGTTATTATACCTCAAAATATGTTTGATAAGTTCCTAAAACCAGGAAAAATAAAAGATAGAAGGGATATGCTTATTACCATATTGGGACTTTCCATATATGAGAAGATAAGAGAGCTTGCACGGGAAGAGAGAACAGAGATAGAAAACGAAAGGTACAAATTAGAGGTAAATTGGGAACAGGTAAAGGATATAGAAGAGAAGGATATAGTACAAATAGAAGAAGAAATCAGATTAAAGAGCAAAGAGGAAAAAGAGAAAGAGGCCCTATCTGAATCCTTATCAAAAGAGATAGAGAAGTTAAAAAAACTATATGAGAAGGAAAAAGAACTTACAGAGGTGGAGAAAGAGCTTAAAATATTACTTTCAAAAAAATCAGAGTTTGAGGCACTTGATGAGAGGATAAAAAAGGCAAGGGATGTCCGAGAGCTTATCCCAAAGTATGATTATATAAGCAAACTAAAGGAAAGTTATAAGAAAAAAGAAGATATCTTTTTAAAAAAGGAAAAAGAGCTAAAAATAGAAGAGGTATCACTTTCTAAATTCAATAAAAAGATAGAGGAATTTTTAAAAAGTAGTGTAAAAACCCCAGATGAGATTATAGAACATAAGGAGCGCAAAAGAGAAATTGCCTTGACAATCCTTACAAGAATAGAAGAAATAAGAAATGTATATAAGGACTTTAAATCTGTAGATAGTGATCTAAAGGAATACACAAAACATCTAAAACTGAAAGAAAAGGCATATAAAAAACTATATGATGAATACAAAGAAATAGTAGAAACCCTGAAAGAGGCGAAACAGAAGGAAAAAGAGTACTATGCCATAAAGGTTTCTTCTTACTTAGAGGATGGAGATATATGTCCTGTATGTGGAGGAGTATATAAGAAATCTTA
>JALVIU010000089.1:1603-1799 GCA_027028665.1 Candidatus Atribacteria bacterium
CTTATACAAAAGAGGAAAAAAGACCACTGTATGATATAGATGAACTGAAAGAAAAAGAAAATATGCTGAAGGTGAAATTAACAAAGTTAAAAGGTGAACGAGAAAAGCTTTTGGAATTTCTTTCTGATAAAAAGAGACGACAGGATAGAAATAAAGAGATCCTTTCTGATTTTAAAAGGTATATTTTTGAAAAGAC
>JALVIU010000090.1:0-3075 GCA_027028665.1 Candidatus Atribacteria bacterium
GCCTTACAAGAGCAGCATCTCCTGGGTTCATTTCGATCTCTGCATTATTTTCTGTGACAGCAAGGGCTTTCCCTTTTACTATAAAGACACCGTGTTCCCATGAATGCCTATGTAATGGAGAATATCCTCCAGGTTGAACCTCAAAATACCGGACTTCAAAGGTTGGAGCACCTATATCCTTTGTTATAAGCCATCTAATAGTAATATCTTTTACACCATCTGTAGTTTTTGCTACATCTTCAGGTGGTACTTTAGAAATACTTGTAACGTACATAAAAAACCTCCTTTTTAATAATTTTTTAGAAATAGCCCTGTCTCTTCATCAGTTATAAGTACATCAAGGAAGCCTCCCCTTAAGGCTGCTAAGATGGCATCTTTCTTTTCAGGGCCTCCCCCAATGCCTACAATTGTACTGTCTCTTAATTCTCTTACATCAAGGCCTATAATTCTCTCATTTACTTCTGTTTCTACCACGTTTCCATCTTTATCAAAAAATGTTGCACATATATCCCCCAATACACTTTTCCCCTTCAATATTTGAAAATCTTCTTTCTTTAGATATCCTTCTCTTAACATAGTAGAGGTAGGAGAAATTTTTCCTATGCCTACAAAGGAAAAATCTGCTTTTTTTGCCTTTTTAAATATCTCGTTTATAATCTCTTCTTTTAACAATTCTTCTTTTATAAGCTTGCTATTAACAATAACGGGGGCATGAATTACATAATATATTCCCTTTATCTTTTCTGCAAATCTACGGGCTATTTCTGAGGCTGTTATACTATTTCCCCTACTTCCCATTCCTCCCATAGTAGGTATTACTTCTATTTTATAAACCTTACTAATTTCTATCATTTCTACCACTTTTTGTAGAGTGGAACCCCAGGAGAAGGAAATTGTAAGATGATCCCTTAATATTCTTCCTAAATATTCGCTACCTTTTACTGCAAGGGAATCTTTTATATTTCTCTGTAAAGGTGCAATTATTACTTCATTTAATCTAAATTTTTTAGCTAATCTTACCTCTAAAGCACTATAGTCTTCTTCTTTGTCTATTATATCTATCTTTACTATGCCTTCTTCTCTTGCTCTTTTAAGGAGTCTTGAGATCTGGGGACGAGAAATGGTAAGGTTATCTGCTATCTCTTGTTGAGTATAACCCTCTTCATAATATAAACGTGCTATTTTCTTTAATAAGTAAGTATCCATTTTTCTTTTTTGGAACAAATGTATTTTGTAGATAAAATGTTCTAAATTAAGTATAACACATTTTAAAATGAATGTAAATTATTCAATAAAATTTTTAACTCATTAAATAATTCTAGATTTTCTTCTCTTGTTTTAATAGCAAACCTAATAAATCCATCTGATAAACCATAAAAATTAGATGCATCTCTTGCATATATCCCTTTTTTAAGAAGAAAATCTAGAATTGTATTAGACGATAGAGGGAATTTAATAAGGTAAAAATTTGTTTCTGTTTTAAAAATTTGCAAATTTCGCTTATTAAAATTATCTCTAAATAATCTATATAAAAATTTTTGTTCCTGTATTATATATTTTTGTGTTTTCAAAATAAATTTATCCATATTTATTAAATTTTTTGCAATAACTTGAGCAAATATATTTACAGACCAGGGATCTCGTTTATTCTCCAAATTTTTAATAGTTTTAGGAGGTCCTATTCCTACCCCCAATCTTATTCCAGGAATAGAGAACACTTTAGTAAATGATTTTACAATAAATAAATTATCAAACTTTTTAATCCAGGGAACTAATGAAGTGTTTTTTTCTTTTATGACAAAATCCATAAACGCCTCATCCACTAAAAGATAAGATTCTTTCTTTTTAAGATATTCTAATAATCTTAACAAGTCATCTATTTTAAAAAGAGACCCTGTAGGATTATTTGGATTACCAATTATGACTAAGGTATTTTCTATGATATTATCATATATATCATTAAGAGATAAAATGAATTCATTTTCTTTTAATTTATACAAAGGTAATACTATATCGTCTGTAATAGAATATGCTGCAATATAGTATTCCGAAAATGAAGGCATAGGGATTACAATTCTTTTTGGTTTTATAGCATTTAAATACAAAAATATTAGCTCTGCTGCACCATTTCCAAAAATGAGATTATCAAAATTTATGTTCCACTTTTGGCCATATAAATATTTTAAGGATAAAGATTCTTCTTCAGGATAGTATTTGATTAATTCGAGGTTTTCTTTTATTAAATTGTAAATTTTAAAAGGAGGTCCTAAAGGATTAGTATTCACACTAAAATCTAGTCTAATAGTATTTTTTAGTCTTCCTCCATGAAATCTAATCTTATCCATAGGAATCTTTAAATAATATGAAAATACCGATAATATAAAGAAGAAAAGAGGCTCCATATAGTATATTTATAGCCTCTTTTATGATATCTTTTCTGAGCTTTTTATCAGGGTTTCCTATATATTCCCTTATTGATTTATGACCTTTATAATAATTTACACCACCAATTCTCACTCCTAAGATACCAGCCATTGCAGATTCTGGATTTCCTCCGTTTGGACTCGGATGATTTTTTCTATCTCTTAAAAATATCTTTAAACCTTTTAAAAAATTCTTTCCTGTAATTAACCCCCATAACAATATAAGTAAAGCTGCTATTCTCGAAGGTATAAAATTAAAAATATCATCCACTTTTGCAGAAAACCTTCCATAATATTTATATGGAGAAAAATTATAACCTACCATAGAATCTAAAGTATTCACAGCTTTATAGATCCAGCTCAAAACATTTCCTCCTAAAAGAAAATAAAAAACAGGAGCTACTACTCCATCGGCAAAACCCTCTGCAATTGTTTCCACTGTACCACGCACTATTTCTTCTTCTGAAAGGTTTTCTGTATCTCTACCTACTACATAAGAAAGATAAAAACGTGCAAGTTTAATATCTTGCTTTTCTAAGGCTTTATATATTTTGATGGTTGAATCTCTTAAATCCTTTAAAGCAATAGCTGTGTACAAAAAATATATATTTATAATTAAAAAGAATACTTTTCCAATATGGAAACTGATTTT
>JALVIU010000090.1:3085-5527 GCA_027028665.1 Candidatus Atribacteria bacterium
AAGAAAAGATGCCACAATAAAAAAAGTGACAGAAATAGTTATAAAAAACAAAATAATTCCTTTTATAAACTCTTTTTCTTTTGATGAAGGAGTGAATAAGAATCTATTTACTGTGTCTATAACTTTTCCTATAAATTTTACTGGATGAGGAAATTCATGTGGATCCCCTATAATTATATCCAAAATAAATGCTAAAATATAAGTAATTAACATAAAACTGATTCTATATAGTTCCAATTAAGATTTTCATTTAATATATCTTCAAGTTTTTCGATCTCTTCTTCTAATGCAAAGTCTCTATATAAATTTAGGTCAAAAAAATCATTTATTCCATAGATTATTTTTTTATTCTCAAATAGTCCATGTAAGTAAGTTCCAAATATATTTCCCATAACTCTTCCAAGCATAATATCATCTGAAAAAATAGGTTTACCATTTTCAAAACTTGATATTCCATGATGTATTTCGTATCCTTTTATAATTTCTCCGGATTTCATTCCCAAAAAATCTATATTCGAAATAGTTTTTACAGATCTTTCTTTTAAATTTTTTTCTCTTTTAATAACTGTTTTTCCTTTAAAGAAACCAAACCCATTTGCTGCTTTGTAATTCCCTTCAATATTATATGGATCTTCTATCGATTCCCCTAGCATTTGGTAGCCACTACATATGCCTATAATAATTCCTCCTTGCTCAGCGAATTCCTTTATCCAAGAAAAAAGTCCATTTTGTTTTAACCATAGAAGATCATGAATAGTATTCCTGCTCCCAGGGAGAATTATCATCTTTGTATCTTTTTTCGAAGAATTTAGAGGTATAGAAGTTATATATTCTGCCATATTATGAGAAAATAAAGGAAAAAAATCAGTAGAGTTAGACATGTAAGGTAATTTTATTATCTTTATAGGCCTATTTCTCCTATCAAGAAAAGGGATTATCTGAGAATCTTCTTCTGGAAACTTAAAATCAATATAAGGAAGTACTCCTATCACGGGAATTTTTGTCCAGCTTCTCAGCTTTTCCAATCCCGGTGATAAAATTGAGGGATCCCCCCTAAATTTATTAATAATAAACCCTTTTATAAGCTCTTTATTCTCCACAAGGTTCCATGTTCCCCATAAAGAGGCAAATACTCCTCCCCTTTCAATATCTCCTATAAGGAAGACAGGGGAATTAAGATATTTTGCAACCCTCATATTTGCTATTTCATATTTATATAAATTAATTTCGGCGGGACTCCCAGCTCCTTCTATTATTAAAAAGTCGTAACTTTCATAAAGGCTTTCGATAGATTCTATTACTTTTTTCCATAAGTACTTATGGTGTTTATAATATTCCTTATAACTTACTATCCTCCAAGGTTTTCCATGAACAATAACTTGTGATTTTCCATTACCTATGGGCTTAAGAAGCACTGGATTCATATGAAAACTTGGTTCTATTCCAATAAAAAATGCCTGAAAATATTGAGCCCAGGAAATCTCTCTTCTATCTTGAATTACTCTTGAATTAAGAGACATATTTTGAGATTTAAATGGAGCAATTTTATAGCCTTTTTTTGCAAGAATTCTACCTATACCTAATGTAAGAATAGTTTTTCCAACCGAAGATGCAGTTCCCTGTAACATAAGACTATATTTCAAAGAGATGTCCACCCCCTATAAAATCATACCACCCCATGAAATTAAGATGTGGAAACTTATTTCGTATCTTATCTACTTCTTCTTTTTTTGATAAAGGAGCAAAGATACCACATACTGTACCCTTATGAGCTGTATTTACACCGACAGCACCCAATTTCAATGATTCTTCTATAAGGGTTTCACACCCTATTTTATTGACAGTTTCCTGGTTTTTTATAGTACTTTCTGTAATAATTTCTCCAAAGAGGGTAAGGTTTTTATCCTGAAAGGCCTTTTTTAATTCGGGATACCATGATGTATCGTATGATATATTTTTATTCCCTTCTTTATTAGCTATATTCCCTTCAAAATCTACAATTAATACCTTAAGAGGGAGGGGTTTTCCTATATATTCCCAGAAAGACCCATTTATATAATCAAAGGTAACAATACCGGGGAACATTATACTATCTGATGGTTCTATTTGGATAGCAATTTTTGCTATATCGTAGGGGGTAATAGATATATTATAAAAACGAGACAGTGCATATAAGAGGGCTGATATATCTGCACTACTTGATCCCATTCCTTTAGATTTTGGTATATGAGATTTTAAAGTTAAAGAGATATTCTTTAGATCTACTTTGAATCTTTCAGAGAAAAGCTCTATTGCCCTTTTTGCCTTCCATTTAGTCCCTTTAAGTTCTATTTCTCCTTCTTTGTGTAAAATAGTCACCTCAGAAAATAGATTGATAGGGGCAGATACTAAAAAGGATTTACCATTTATCTCTCCCTGTATAAGCTCTCCACAGGTACCTGG
>JALVIU010000091.1 GCA_027028665.1 Candidatus Atribacteria bacterium
ATCACAACCTCTGGTTTTATAAGGTCCACAGCCCTTATGGCATCTTTCACATCCATCACAAAATTCCCCCCTATAGGTAATAGGGCTATATCGATATTTTCCTCCTCTAAAAGCTGCATATTTAGTGTAAGACCTGTATCGCCTGCATGATAGATCTTCTTTCTTTCTACCTCTATTACAAAACCGCCTGGATTCCCTGCATATATGATCTTTTCCCCTTCCTGTATGGATGATCCATGAAGTGCCTCTGTCATAAGTACATCCCCAAATGGAAACTTAAATCTCCCACCTATATGCATAGGGTGAAGGTTTTTAAGCCCCTTTTGCTCAAGATATAAAATGATCTCATAATTTGCAACTACTGTAGCCCCTGTTCTTTTTGCAAGGGGAATGGTGTCTCCCAGATGATCTCCATGGCCATGGGTTACAAATATGTAATCAAGTGCCTCGATATCCTTTTCTTCAATAGGTGCCTGTGGATTTCCTGTAATAAATGGATCAATGATGGCCTTTAAGTCTTTTCCCTCTATGTAAAATGTGGCATGACCCAGATATTTTATAATCATAGATATATCACCTCCATTTTTATTATAACATGTTATTTAGAAATATCTTAAGCTTATTTACTTTTTTGGAGAGTTTGGGATCTAATTTTTTTATATCTTCTTCTCCAAGGCCCATTGTTATCCATATTATAGAATCTATATGAAGCAGTGGTATCCTGGTCTTCTCGGATATTTCTCTCCAAAATGTCTTACTCTCCTCGATTTTTTTTATTCTATTATCAAGAGGGATAAATATATCATATGGTGCAAAGAGCTTTTTCTTTTTTACAATTCTACACCCATAAAGTAGCATTTTTGCAGAAAATACTATAGTTTTTGCATCTTGTTTTTGGTAAAGGCAGTGGGAAACATCCTGAGTAAACTGAGAGAGTTTCTCACAATAATTACTTAAATTCATATCTTCTATACAGGCAGATATCTTTTTATACCTTTTTAGCTTTGCATCGAGGAGGCGTTTATTATAGGTTTTTAGAAAATGGGGAAAGGCATCGATGTCTCTATTTCTTGAAAAAAATTTTGCAAAGTTTTCCCAGTATATCTCTCCTTTTGATGAAAGCTGGTATGAAAGTAGTGCGTTTGTAGTGACTAATCTTAGAAAGAGCTCGGTATCTTTTATGTATGAGTATAAGTCTCGAAGTGCTGTATATTGTCTATCTATACCTTCAAGTGCTAGGATGTCATTTGGTGAAAACATGCCCAAAAGATCTGCAAGTACCATCTTTTTTCCCATACAAAAATTATATCACAATTTCTTGACTATGTTTGTAACATATGTTACACTCAGAACAAAAGATACAAAAAGGAGGGGAAGATGCAGGAAATAGTTAGGATGCCCCATCTTGGAGAAACTATGGAAGAGGGGAGGATAGTTGGTATATATGTAAAAGAAGGTGATTATGTAAAAAAGGGAGACCTGCTTTTTGAAGTAGAAACAGATAAAACAGTACTTACAGTGGAAAGTTATAAAGAGGGTTATGTACGAAAACTCTATGTAGCCCCTGATGATGTAGTGAAGGTGGGAGAACCTGTCCTACTTCTCACATCTACCCAGGATGAACCTATATCAGAAGAGGGATCTTCAGTACCTGAAGAGGAGAAGGAAGAAAAACATGAGGTTGTAAAGCCTCCTACTTCAGAGGAAAGAATAGAGAAAATACCTGCAACACCTCTTGCAAAGAAGATAGCAAAGGAATATGGTATATCCCTTTCTGATAT
>JALVIU010000092.1 GCA_027028665.1 Candidatus Atribacteria bacterium
AAAATAAACCCCCAAGATCCACCTCCCACGGGAAGTACTTTTTTCTAAACTCAGGAAGTTTATATGTAAATCCTCCTCTAATTATCCTTTTTGCATTATCCAGAGAAAAACCCATGGGTTTAAGTGCTGTTATAATCTTATTTTCTCTATCTGTTAAAATCATGTTAGAGAATCTCCCTGTAAACTCCAGATATAGATATCTTGATTCTTGTTTTTTTATAAGTTTTAGTATATACACCCTATTCCAATCATCCTGGGAGATTTCATCTATTACCCAATTTACCAAAAAACCTTCCCAGGCAGGTGCATCCTGTAAGTCCTTTTTTTCAATCCTGGAAGATATATAGGTTATCGGACGTTCTGTGAGATCCAGGGTAAGATATAAGGATTCTTTTTTAGTGGAAATCAAAAAGAAAAATAGGTGATCATGGACTTTATAAATGTGTTCAATTCTTCCCTTTTCTATCTTAGAAAGCTCCTGTCTCAAAAGATAAAGTACTACCCCTTCCATCTTCTTCTCCTTTTTTGCTCATCAATTATTCTTACATATTCCCTTACCACATCGGCAGGACTATATTTTATAAGCAATTTTATCACAATATATAAGATAATTATATCCTCTATATAGCCAAAACCGGGTAATAAATAGTCAGGAAGGATATCTATTGGAGAGATTAAATATAACACTGCACCATATACGAGAGTTTTCAAATACCATGGGACTCTTTTATCAGACAGTAGAAAATATGCAAGTTTTAAAAAATCAGGAAGATGAATAAGAGCAAGAAGAAATTTCATATACCTACTTCTTAGGAGGAGGAGGTAAGGATGTAGTAGGGGTTACTTTTTTGATCTTTTTGTTTTTTGAATATTCTCTTATAAATCTCAAGATAGCATTTCTCAGGCTTATGCTATTTTTATATCTATATGCACCTCTTAAGAATTCAGAAAGCCTATCCTTTGGCACACCGATCTTGACAGCCAGAAGAATGACATCTATTACCTCTTTCATATTAGTATCTGATGTCTTTTTTTTAAGAAAAAATTTCCCGATATTAAGCACAGCTTCTTCATCTATATCTAAAGCAGAAAGTGTAGAGATTTCATCTAAGAGAGTTCTTACATAATTTAAATCTGCCTTTCTCCCAAAAGAATAATTTAAAAGTTCAGTAATCATATCTTCGCTTAATCCATTTTCCAGATTTTGAACTATTATAAATATAAGCTCTCTCTTATCTCCCTTGTGTAATTTATCCCCTAATGATTCTATTATAAGGTTAGCGGCCCTCAAATATTCCAATCGATTTCTTAATGCCTCTATTATAAGGTCTTCTCTTACTCTCTTGAGCAAACCCTCTTTTGCCTTATTCACCAATAAATCAGGATAAAGATTTAACTTGGCTGCTTGATTTATTAAGGAAATAATATCTTTAAGGCCCAGAGGAGAAATATGTCTCTTCTTGGCAAGCGTAAGAATTGATTCCAGATCATACTCATCCACTTTATACTTTACTGCACTTTTTAGCTCTTCCAGTATTATAGAACGTTCTATCTTTCCCATCTCAGGATAATCCGAGAGTATATTTTCAAAAGAAGAGGATGCAAAAGTCATGGAAGAAAAAATCCATAAAAATGCAAAGATTAGTGTTAATATATATATCTTTTTCATTTAGTAAGCCTCTTTTTTACCTCAATTACAGAATTTACACCACCAAATCCATCCTTTGAAATCTCTTTTGCACGAGGGTCAGGCACCCACTTTTTCCCATCTAT
>JALVIU010000093.1 GCA_027028665.1 Candidatus Atribacteria bacterium
AGTATGGCCCCAGTTTATAGGCCTCATAGCACTCACTATAGTATGTTTTGCAATAACATACACTATCTTCATGAGACAGGAGATTAGGTCTACATAAAGAGAAAGGGGATGTCCCCTTTCTCTTTTCCTCAAACCACCTACAATCTATCCCTCTCATTTAACTTTCACTCTGGTAAAAAAACAAGTTTTATGTCCGAAATTTTAAATATATGGGTATTAATTAATATAGTATAGGAATGATCAGGAGGCATAAGATGAAAGAGAAGGGTTTTACACTTATTGAACTTTTGGTGGTCATAGCTATAATTGGTATTCTTGCTGCAATTATTGCACCAAATGCATTCACAGCAATAGAGAAATCAAAGATAGCCCGGATAGAGAGTGATGTAAGGGCCATAAAAAACGCTGCACTTATGTGTTATGGAGATACAGGTAGATGGCCATTGGATGGTATCTCCGGTGATCACGACGGAGATGGTATTGATGATAGGTGTGAGGGTGGGGATTTCCTCTTTGATTATTCAGGATTTGAAGGCTGGGATGGACCATATCTTGAAAAATGGGGCAAGGTACCCTGGCAAAAGCCTGCCAATGAGTGTCCACGATATAGGGATTACTTATGGGATTCTGACAATACAGGAGATGATAATGGAAATGGTATATATCCAGAGAGATCGGTTATTATATTTGTACCTTCCTCACGTAGAGATGAAATTGAGTTAAAGGTAGATCGTGCGATGGATGATGGAGATCCTACAACAGGTTTTATTTACAATCATGTTGGGCTTAACTGTGCATTCAACTGGACAGTCATTGAGGGACAATAAAACATATGTTTTATTTATACTAAATAATCGGTCTATATCATTACACATTGGAAGGGGTTTATTTTGTATTTTTCCAGAAGGGATATATATTTATATAGGCTCTGGAAAGAAAAACCTCAAAAAGAGGGTTTTAAGACATTTTTCAGATAAAAAGAAATTGCACTGGCATATTGACTACTTTTTGGTATCAGCAAAAATAATAGACGTATATGCAGGTCAAAGGGAAGAAAAGGAATTGGTGTCAATCATTTTAAAAGAAAAAACTCTTAATATTCCGTGTAAAGGATTTGGGGCCACTGACTCGCCCTACCCATCTCACCTTTTTCTCATAGAAGACAAGGAAGAGATAGAGGGATTTCTGTCATCTTTAGGATTTAAAAAATATAACCTGAATACCTAAAGTTTAAACTACGATAATCTAACAGACACTGTGTTTATAGAAGTTTTTTCTCTACTACAGCTAATATCCAGATTTTTTTCCTGTCATCTCTTCCACTTCTAATCTCATAATAATTACATCCTTTAATATATTCTCTGGATAGATAAAATCGTCCCTCCCTGTGTAATGCTTCATTATTATATCAAATGCCTTCTTCTTTCCTCTGATATCTTCTATAAACTGTATCCTCCCACGTCCCATCACACTTCTATATTTCATATTGTAGCTACATGCATCGGGGCCAGGTATTACCTCTGTATTAATGTCTACCTCAAAAAAGACTCTATCATTTTTCTTCACCATATCTATCTTCTTTCCGACTAATGCAGAGTGGAAATAAAAAATTCCCTTTTCATATCCAAAGCTAAGAGGTACAATATAAGGCATATTATCAACAGAAAAGGCAAGCCTACAGACCTTGGCCTCTCTTATAATTTCCTCTATTTCCTTCATATCTTTTATTTCTTTATCACCTCTTCTCATACTCATCCCCTCTTCTA
>JALVIU010000094.1 GCA_027028665.1 Candidatus Atribacteria bacterium
ATGGGATAGGGGCTTAGAAAAGGGACTTGGGGGATAGCATAATTACTATCCGGTTCCCATACTCACTTGGGTTTGCAAACCATATACTAACAAAATGATTAAACCTTATACCTCCGACCTCACCCCTACTCTCTTCTTCAAAAGGAGAGGATTAAAGATAAGGTTTCCTTTACTTGAAAGAAAGAAGCCAGAACCTTCCTCCCCTTTCCCTCGACCTCGACTAAGAAAAGACCAAGTATATTCCCTATAAATGTGAGCCGCCAGGATGAAAGAGTAATATGATATAATAATCTTACAATTATGATAACCCTGTTTCTTTAGTAAATTACCTTAAAGTTTAAGGAGGAAATATGGAAAATACTTCTTATTGGATACTCTTTTTATCATCTGCAATTTTACTTAATATTGCTCCAGGTCCTGATATGATGTATCTTATCTCAAGGACAATCTCTCATGGAAAACGAGTTGGTTTTGCCACAGTTTTAGGGTTAGGCACTGGGGCAATGGTGCACACTTTATTTGTCTCTCTGGGAATATCCCTTATAATAACTACATCTGTGGTAGCATTTAAGATAATAAAATATATTGGCGCCTTTTATCTGTTTTATCTTGGCATCAAAGAATTATCTTCTGGTAAGATAGAGCTTGATGGTAATAGAGAAACGAAAAACAGTTCTTTTATAAAAGCCTTCTATCAAGCCATACTAATTGATGTAACAAACCCTAAAGTAGCTTTATTCTTTATGGCGTTTCTACCTCAGTTTTACAGAAATAATGGGACTTCAAAGATTGTACAGTTTATGATCCTTGGAACAATAATTATATTGATTGGATTCATTGTGGAATCAGGAATAGTATTGTTATCAGATAAAATAGCCAATTTATTAAAGAAAAATCCTATAATTTCTAATATCTTGGATAAGGCATTTGGTGGAGTTTTAGTAGGACTTGGTATAAGACTTGTAGTGCAAAAAGATTAGCCAGGAGGTGCATATAATGGCAATTGCAAGATTATGGCATGGGAAAGTATCTATTGAAAAGGCAGATGAATATGAAAAATTTTTAATTGAGAGGGCAGTACCAGATTATGGGTCTGTAGAGGGGCTACTAAAATTATATTTTACAAGAAAAGATGAGAATGAGGTAGCTCACTTTCTCCTTATAACGATTTGGGATTCACAGGATGCAGTTAAGAAGTTTGCAGGCCCTCAACCTGAAATTGCAAAATACTATCCAGAAGATGATGATTTCCTATTGGAAAAAGAAAAATATGTAAGTATGTATGAAATATTTTATGAAAAGTAAGTATTAATTTGATTTTTTTCTGCGTTAATTATACAAAATAAATAGGGAGGGAACATAAGTGCAATTAGACTTTTTTCAGGTAGATGCATTTACAGATAGGGTATTTCGTGGGAATCCTGCAGGTGTGGTTTATCTTTCAAAATGGCTTCCAGATAATATCCTTTTAAAGATTGCAGGAGAGAATAATCTCTCTGAGACAGCATATATTATAAAAAACGATGATGATTATAGTATTCGATGGTTTACTCCAAAAATAGAAGTTGATCTATGTGGCCATGCTACACTTGCATCTGCTTATGTATTAAAGAACCAATATAATTATCCTAAAGAGAATCTCATATTCCAAAGTAAAAGTGGTCCACTTGAGATAGTTTTTGAAGATAATTATATTTCTATGTTTTTTCCCACAAGACCTCCATATAAGACAAAAATCCCCGAAAATCTTGTAAAAGGGCTTGGC
>JALVIU010000095.1 GCA_027028665.1 Candidatus Atribacteria bacterium
TGCAGTACATATCCTTATGAATATCTTATAAGTCAGGGCTTTACTGTAATGGGTTTTTGGTATAATCCAAATATTCATCCATATACTGAATATCTAAAAAGAAAAGAGGCAGTAGAGAAATTTTCAAACATAAAGGGATTTAAAGTAATATATAGAGATGAATATGACCTTGAGGAATTTTTAAGGGGTGTAGTCTATAGAGAAAACTTTATGATAAGGTGTAGGTATTGCTATTTTATGAGATTAAAAAGTGCTGCTATATATGCAAAGAAGGGGAGATTTGATTATTTTACTACATCTTTACTTTCAAGCCCTTATCAAAATCACAATCTTATAAAGGATATTGGGTATAGTCTGGCAAAGGATTATGGGGTAAAGTTTTATTATTACGATTTTAGAAAGGGATGGAAAGATACTATAAAGATATCAAAGGAATTAGGATTATATAGGCAAAATTATTGTGGATGTATATATAGTGAGAAAGAGAGATATCTTGGGGTGAAGAAAAAATGATAGACTTCAATAATATAGGGAAATTGTTTATAGTATTTGGGGGGATATTGCTATTTTTAGGTATAATATTTCTATTTATAAATAAGATTCCTTTATTTGGCAGGATGCCAGGAGATATATATGTAAAAAGGGGAAATTTTGTTTTTTATTTCCCTATAGTTAGCTCTATCATCCTAAGTATTGTTCTTACTATAATTCTTAATTTGATAATCAGGGGACATAAATAGTGAAAAGATATAGCTATATACTTGGGATAATATGGATTGTAATGGGGATTTTTTTTCTTTCTACACCTGGTCTTTCCAAGTCAGAACCTCAAATTAGAGTAGGGATCTTATTAAATGTTCCTTCTGTAACTATTTTTGCCCCTTCCGGTCTTTCAATTTATGATACCAATGGCTTACTTCTTAAGACAAAGGATTCATATAAGATTCAATTTAGAAAAATAGGCACTTTTATAACTTTTCTTTCATATAAAACTAACAAAAGTTTAAAAATAGTGCCCAATAAAGGTTTTTTACGTGTAAAAAATAGAGAGTATAGAGGTTATATAGAGATTCGTATATCTACTCGAGGGGGATTAAATATAATCAATATACTCCCTTTAGAAGATTACCTAAAGGGAGTTATACGGATGGAGATTTCAGAAAAGTGGCCTATAGCTGCTATAAAGGCCCAGGTTATAATAGCCAGGACATTTGCCTTATATAATTGGAATAAGCATATAAAAGAGGGATTTAATCTCTGTGCAACAACCCATTGTCAACTCTATGGAGGAGTAACTCATGAATCACCTATCACAAATAAGGCTGTAGATGAAACCCGAGGAATTGTCTTGATGTATAAAAGAAAAATTATTGATTCTGTTTATCATTCTGCAAGTGGAGGATATACAGAGGATAGTGAATATGTATGGGGAAAATATATCCCATATTTGAGAGGAGTGAAATCCGATTTTGAACACCCAACAAAAGAAATAAACTGGACTTTTACAGTGGATAGTGAGACCTTGAGGAAAAAACTTTATGCATGGTATAAAAAGGATATAGGTAATGTTTATGATATACATATTGATGTCCTTTCTCCTCATAAAAGGGTATATAAGTTGTCAATTATTGGGGAGAGGGGAAAGATTTCTATGAAAGGGACAGATTTTAGGTATTTATTGGGTGTGAGAAATTTAAAAAGTACCATGTTTACCGTAGAGAAGATTTCGGGAAAAAAGAAGGTAATGGTAATAGAAAAAATAG
>JALVIU010000096.1 GCA_027028665.1 Candidatus Atribacteria bacterium
GCATATTTACAGAGCCATATATGATTACAGGTGGTGGTCCACTAAATAGTACAAAAACCTTCTTATTGGTTATATATGAAACGGCATTTGAGAAATATCACCCCGGGTATGCAGCTTCTTTAAGTATGATAGCTGCAGCATTTAGTTTCTTACTTATCTGGCTTTCAAGAAAATTAATAGAAAGAGATGTGAGTCTGTCATGATGAAAACAATAAAATGGACAATATATTATATTATAATGTTTTCTCTTTCTCTTTTATGGATATATCCATACTTCTGGATGTTTCTATCATCAGTTAAACCATCAGATGAAATATTTACACGATTTTTACCTACACATTTTACACTTAAATCTTATTCATTTATAATGACTGTTGCAAAAGATATGGGCTTTCCTTTTGTGCGAGGCTTATTAAATAGTATATTTATATCTGTTACTGTTACCCTTTTAGTGCTTCTCACTTCTGCAATTGTAGGATATGCAGTGGCAAAGGTAAAATTCTCAGGAGCAAATGCACTTTTCAATTTTGTAATCTATCAGATGCTCTTTCCAGGTTTTATGTTCACGGTCCCGTTATATATCGTTATAAGGACACTCGGATTCTTAGATTCATATGCTGCTATGATCTTACCCGCTATGATGAGCGCATGGGGGGTATTTATGTTTTCTCAGTCCTTTAAATCTATACCAAATGAGTATATAGAAGCTGCAAAAATAGATGGTGCCAATTTTTTCTGGATAGTTTTTAAAGTAATGGTCCCCCTTGCAAGGTCTACCATGGCAATTGTAACAATTTTTACATTTATGGGAACATGGGATAACTTTATGTGGCCATTAATTGTGATGCAGGACAGGGCAAAAATGCCCCTTGCAGTACTTCTGGCTATGTTTAATCATTCATATGGTATATATGTAGGACCACTACTTGCAGGTGCCGTAATCCAGACTATTCCGATGGTTTTGATCTTTATTATATTTAGAAAATATTTCTTGCAGGGTATATCTGTATCTTTAAAATAATTTAAGGAGGAAAAGAATATGACACTTAAGCTTACAAGAGACCTAAGGAACCCACTACTTTTGCCCAAACCTCATAATTTATGGGAATCAAAATTTATATTCAATGCGGCAGTTGTATATGATGAAAAAGAGGAGCTCTTTCATATGACATATAGGGCAATGGGTGTAGATGATATTTCTCGTATAGGATATGCGGTAAGCACAGACGGTATCCACTTTGTAAGGCTTGACAAACCTGTATTTTCACCAGGAAACAAATGGGAAGAAAAAGGCGTAGAAGATCCCCGAATCACAAAGATAGAGGATAGATATTACATGATATATACCGCATATTCCAGGTACGGAACACGGGTCTCTATGGCATCTACCAAAAATTTTATAAGGTGGGATAGATATGGTGTCATTCTTCCTGATCATAACGATAAGGATGCGGCACTTTTTCCAGAAAAAATAAATGGTAAATATATGCTATACCACAGGATAGAACCAGATATATGGGTCTCTTTTTCTGATGACCTAATCCATTGGACAGATAGTCGTATCATCATGAAACATACCCCTGGTACATGGGAGGAGAAAAAGATTGGACTTGGAGCGCCACCTATAAAGACTCCGTATGGCTGGCTTATGTTATATCATGGTGTAGATAATGAGAATGTATATAGATTGGGATTTGCACTATTTGATCTTAACAATCCGACAAAGCTTGTAAAAAAGACAAAAGATCCTATACTTTCCCC
>JALVIU010000097.1 GCA_027028665.1 Candidatus Atribacteria bacterium
ACGTACCCCAAGGTCCAATCCTGCTACCTATACAGGGGTATTTGACCATATAAGAAGACTCTTTGCAGAACTCCCTGAATCAAAGATGAAAGGGTTTAAACCTGGGAGATTCAGTTTCAATATAAGAGGGGGAAGGTGTGAGGCATGTCAGGGTGCAGGACAGATAAAGATAGAGATGTTCTTCCTTCCAGATGTATATGTAGAGTGCGAAGTATGTCATGGTAAAAGATATAATAGAGAAACACTTGATGTAAAATATAAGGGGAAAAATATATCAGATGTCCTCAATATGACAGTAGATGAGGCATACGACTTCTTTAAAAATATCCCCCCTATAGAAAGAAAACTAAAATTACTTAAAGATGTAGGTCTCGGATATATAACACTTGGTCAATCTGCTGTGACACTTTCAGGTGGTGAAGCAGAGAGAATAAAGCTCTCAAGAGAGCTTTCAAAGAAAAGTACAGGTAAGACGCTTTATTTATTGGATGAACCCACAACAGGCCTGCACTTCCATGATGTAAAACAACTCTTGTCTGTGCTTCAAAAACTCGTAGATAGAGGAAATACGGTACTTGTTATAGAGCATAATCTTGATGTTATAAAAACAGCAGATTATATTATAGACCTTGGACCTGAGGGGGGTGATATGGGTGGTTATATTGTAGCAGAAGGCACCCCTGAAGAGGTTGCAGAGGTAGATAGATCATATACAGGAATGTTTCTACGGGGCATCTTTGAAAGAGAAAGGTTTGCCAAAGGTGCTTAAAGAAAAGATAAAACTTCTTCCAAAAAAACCTGGTGTATACATATTTAAAGACAAAAATGGTATCCCCATATATATAGGAAAGGCTATTTCCCTTAAGGATAGGGTATCTTCTTACTTTTTACAAAACCTCCCTCCAAAAACAGAAAGAATGACAAGTGAGGCAGAAGATATTGAATATATCCTTACAGGTTCAGAGAAAGAGGCATTTATACTTGAATCAAATTTAATAAAAAGATATCGACCTTTCTATAATATAAGACTAAAAGACGACAAGAGTTACCCATTTATAGAGATTACAACCAGGGAGCGGTTTCCCAGGATTAGTTTCAAAAGAGGAAAAAAAATAAAGGGAAATAGATATTTTGGGCCATATACAAGTGCCCAGGCAGCCCGTGCAACTATAAAATTTATAAGAAAAACCTTTAAACTAAGGGGTTGCAAGGGAAAGGTAGAAAAATACAAAAATGCATGCCTTGATTGGCATATAGGACTTTGTTCTGCGCCATGTATCAGAAAAATTACAGATGAAGAGTATAGAGAAAGTGTAAATGAGGCAATCCTATTTTTAGAAGGTAAAAGAAGTAAACTCTTAGAGGATCTAAAGAAAAAGATGGAAGAATATGCAAAAAATTTAGAATTTGAAAGGGCAATGGTACTAAGGGATGAGATAAAAGAGATAGAGCGTATATTAGAAAGGCAAAATATTACCCTTACAAAAAATATAAATGAGGATATCATAGTACTTGAAAAAGATGAGAGAAAGGGATGTATATTTATTTTTAAAATAAGAGAAGGAGAAATAAGGGAAAGGGATTATAAAATCCTTGAAGGCATAGAAGATGAGGAAGATATAGAGATTATACTATCATTCCTCACTCAATATTATATAGGAAAAGAAGATATCCCACAGAAGATCGTTATAGAAAAGGAAGATATAAAAAATAAGATAGATCCCCTATTTATCAAGGAAGTAATTGGAAGAGGTGATGC
>JALVIU010000098.1 GCA_027028665.1 Candidatus Atribacteria bacterium
AAAAGAAAGAGGCGGTCTTTCTTTAAATGATGAGAATATGGTAACCTTTAAAGAATTTGCAGACATTGTAGGTCTTCCTGAGATTTTAAAGAGGGAAAAAAGATACAAATAGCTATTTCTTTTTTATGATACCGTATAGACTTTTTATATGACTTATGCTATATATTAAATAATAAAGCACATAGGGAGGTAAAAATGGATAGAAAGATAAAAATTGGAGTATTTGGGGGTTCGGGTTTTTATTCTCTACTTGAAAATGCGGAAAAGATAAAAGTGGATACTCCATATGGTCCCACAAGTGATTTGATTACTATAGGAGAAGTGGATGGTAGAGGGGTTGCCTTTCTTCCAAGACATGGAGAAAGACATACGCTTCCTCCCCATAAGATCCCTTATAGAGCGAATCTTTGGGCCATGAAACAATTGGGTGTAGAGCGTATTATAGGACCTTGTGCAGCAGGTAGCCTTCAACCACATGTAAAAATAGGTGATTTTGTTATATCTGATCAAATTGTAAATAGGACATATAGGAGAGAAGATACATTTTATGATGGGCCAGTGGTTACCCATGTAAGTTTTGCAGATCCGTATTGTCCAGAACTTAGAAAGATATCTATTGAGAGCGCAAAGAAGCTTGGTCTACCCCATCACGAGAAAGGTACAGTAGTTGTTATAGAGGGTCCCCGGTTTTCTACACGGGCAGAAAGTAAGTTTTATTCTGCTCAGGGCTGGGAAGTAATAAATATGACACAATATCCCGAAGCGATACTTGCAAGAGAGCTTGAAATGTGTTATGTAAATATTGCTCTCATTACAGATTATGATGTAGGAATGGAGGGGAAGGTTCCTCCCGTTTCTCATGAACATGTTATAAAGGTATTTCAGGAAAACAATGAAAAACTTAAAGAACTTATATTTGAAATAATAAAAAATATTCCTGATGAAAGACATTGTAATTGCGGTTCTGCATTAGATGGCGCAAGATTTGAATAAGGTTTAAGGCAGGTTTTGTTATTTTAAACCTGCCTTAAACGATTTTTATTATTTAGGCAAAAGACTTAGACCTTCTTTACTTAGTTCTTCTTCTCTTTTTCTTAGTGCTTCAATCATAAATTCTATATGTTCTTCTATAGGTATCCCAAGTTCCTTTGCTCCTTTGTATATTTCTTCTCTATTTACCTTTCTTGCAAATGCCTTATCTTTTAGTTTTTTCTTTATTGACTTTACCTTAAGCCCATCAAAATTTCTATTTGGTCTTACAAGCACAGCTGCCACAATAAAACCTGCAAGCTCATCTACAGCAAATAATACCTTATCCATAAGATGGACCCTCGGAAATTCAGGGCGAGATGCATGGCCCTGGACTGCATATATAATATCCTCCGGCCAACCTCTTTCTCTTAATATCTTTTCTCCTTCTGTAGGGTGATTATCAGGATATTTTTCATAATCAAAATCGTGGATAAGCCCTACTATACCCCACTTTTCTATATTTTCTCCATACTTTTCCGCATATGCCCTCATGCCTGCCTCAACTGCCAGTGCATGTCTTATAAGACTATCAGACTTTGTAAATTCTGTTAAGAGTTTCCATGCATCTTCTCTTGTTGGATTCTCCATATGAGCCTCCTTTTGTTATTTATATCTATCTTAATTATACATCATTAAAAAAATTTTACATATTTGATTTATTCTTTAAAATTTATGTTATAATAAAACAAATTTACATTTATTATTACAAGGATTTACATGGATAGAAAAATATTTAGAAGAGAGTCAACAAAAAAGTATATTGACGCTTTTTCTAAGGTAGCAAAGATTCTTCTATGGGAAGAGGATCCAGATGTATTTATGGAGCCAGTACTTAAGATACTTGGTGAGATAACCCATGCAGATAGGACTTATTGGTTTAGGAGATTTATGAGGGATGGTAAATGGTATCTAAGCCAAAAATATGAATGGGTAAGGGAAGGGGCTTCTTCTCAGATAGACAATCAGCAACTTCAGAATATACCGGAGGATGGCGTATTTACATCTTATCATAATGCACTTCTTAAGGGAGGGATACTACATGCCCTGGTCAAAGATCTTCCTGAATTTGATAGAAAACTCCTTAAAGCTCAGGAAATAAAGGCAATTTTGAATATTCCTTTATATATACAAGATACATTTTGTGGGGTAATAGGTTTTGATAATATCCATGAGGAGAAATTATGGATGGAGGAAGAAGTAAGTGCTTTGAAGCTTATGGCAGATATGATAGCTCTTTCACTTTTGAAATATGAAAAAGAACAGGATAGGAAAAAGCTTACAAGAAGACTTGAAACGCTTATGGAGGTAATTCCTGATTTCATAATATTTAAGGATAACAAAGGAAATTGGGTTTATGCAAATAATAGAGTACTAGAAATCTTTGGCCTTTCGAAGGTAGATTATAGGGGCAAAAGTGATAAAGAACTTATAAGGCAGGTACCAGAGGATTTAAAGGATATTTTATTAAAAATACTCAAAACAGATGGAGAAAGAAATGCAATATATATCTTAAAGAAAAATGATAAAACTTATTACATAAGGCCAGATAGAATCATTATACAAAATCCTGAGAGAGATATGGGAGATACCCTTATCATAGGAAATGATATTACAAATGAAATGGAAATAAAGAAAAAAGAGATAGCCCTTCTGGAGAGGGAAGCACACCTAAATAAGATGGAAGCATTAGGTGTGATTACAGGGAGTATAGCTCATGATATCAATAATAAACTTTCTGTTGTAGTAGGAAATCTTTCGCTTTTAAATCTTAAAATAGATGATCCATCTATTTTAAGATATGCTAAAGATGCTTTGGAAGCAATAGAAGAGATAAGTGCTATTGTAAAAAGAATGCTCCTTTTTGTGGGAGATGAGTTTCATAGAGAGGATAATATAAAGTTGGAAGAAGAAATAAAAGATATAGTAAATGAATTTAGAGAAGAAACAAATTATGAAGGGGAAATCAAAGTTTCTTTTCCTGTAGAAGAATTACCTGTAAAGATGACAAAATTTGAATTTAGAGAGCTGATCTTAAATATCCTTGTAAATGCTAAAGAGGCTATGGAAAATTCTTCTGAAAAACTCATTAAGATTATTTTGCATAAAGATCATGTTGTAGATCCTTCTGAAATTCTATACCCTCTACAAATGAAATCAGGAGAAGATTATTGTATAATAGATATAAGAGATACAGGAGAGGGAATCTCGAATGATGTTTTACCACATATATTTGAGCCCTTTTATACTACTAAATTTATAGGTAGAGGTCTTGGACTATCTACGGTAATTGGAATAATGGGAGCCCATGGGGGCGGAATAGATGTGGTTTCAAGTGAATCTGGAACTACTTTTTCACTTTATTTTCCTTTAAGGAGAGGTGATAGGCAATGAAGGCATGGAGCCCCAGGTTTTTAAAAGGAGGGAGGATTCCAATCATATACACCTGTATGGGAAAGGATATATCACCACCTATCCTTTGGGAAGATGTGCCGGAGGACACTTCTTCTTTTGCCCTTATAGCTTATGATCCAGATGCACCAGGGGGAACCTGGATACATTGGGTAATATACAATATCCCATCTACGGTAAGAAACCTTCCAGAAGGATTACCTGCCAAAGCTAAACTTCCTGATGGAACAATGCAAGGGAGAAATGACTTTGGTAATATCGGTTATGGAGGTCCATGTCCTCCCTCTGGAAAACCTCATAGGTATTTTTTTACACTCTATGCTATAGGCAGTTCGATTAAATTAGGAGAGGGGATTACAAAGGATAGGCTTTTAAGAGAGGTAAAGGATTCAATTTTGTCAGAGACTAAGTTTTACGGTATATTCTCAAGATAAATAAAAAAAGGGGGTTATATTATGAAGAAGTTTTTTGTTTTATTAATAGGCGTAATTTTGATTTTGGGATTTTCAACTATCTCTTTTGCTGCAAGAGGAGTGGTGGTTTTACCAAAAACCTCTGGAGAATATGATATTGTGGTATCTCAAGCAGGGGATGGTGATTATAAAAATATCCAGGATGCACTTGATGAGGCAAAAGAAGGAGATACCATTTTTGTAAAGGCAGGGAAGTATGAGGAATCACTATATGTTGAGGCAAACGGAATAAAACTCATAGGAGAGGGAAAGGATAAGGTAGAAGTAATTGCGAAAAATGGTGAGTCAGTTATAAGTATAGCAGATGTGAAAGGGGTGGAGGTAAGTGGATTCACATTTACATATGTAGCACCTGAAAATGATGAAGGAAATGCCTGTGTATGGATTTCAAATGGTGATGACATATCATTCCATGATAATAAGGCACAAGGGGCTACATATTCTGGTATAGAGCTTTCCAATGTACAAAATTCCAAGATCTATAATAATATAGCAGAGAATAATAAGCAAAGTGGTATTTTTGTAAATAATGGGGCATACAATTTGCTTATATATAAAAATATCTCTCGTAATAACGGCTATCATGGTTTAGAGGTAACAGATGATGGTTCAGTTCCTTTTGTCTTCTCTAATAATTTTAAAGAAAATAAAGAAGCAGGTATATATATTCATGATTATGCAGGACCTATTATAAAAAATAATAATATTACTGGAAACGGACACTCAGGGATTGTGATATCCAAACAGGGTAGAGCCCTTGTCGTATCAAATGAAATAACAGGCAATAAAGAAGATGGTATATATATGTATAAAAATGGAAGCGCAAGGGTGATTTCAAATAAACTTGTCAATAATGGAATATCTGGTATGACTATTAATAATAGTTTTGCAACTATTATTAATAATTTTATACTTAATAATAAACAATTCGGTATAGATGCCTATGGTAAGCCAGACGAAGATGCAGAGGACCTCTATGAGGTTACCATTACAAAAAATACCATTCAGGGCAATAGCTATTCTGGTATTGGTTGTGGGGGTAATTTACTCAAACTTTCAGCCTCTTACAACTTAATAAAGAGCAACAAGGAGGATGGTATACTAGTATACGAAGAATCAGAAGGTAATGTGTTTAACAATCTTATCATAGGTGCTGGACTCAATGGTATCGAAGTAAGAAAAGATGCCCGCGCCTTTGTTATGAATAATACACTGGTGAAAAATGAAACAGGTATATATTCACATGATAATGGATATGGAACATATATTTATAATATTGTAGCTTTTAATAAACTTGGCATAAGGTATAAGGAAGAGGATAGAGAGCTTAAAATCGTGCACATGATGAATGTCTATTGGAAGAATAAAAAGACAAATACAGGTATAGAACTTGGAGATGATAATTTTAATAAAGATCCTGGATTTGTTGATGAGGAAAATGGAAACTATAAGGTAAAAAGTGATTCTGAATTTGCAGGTTGGGGGTATTAATGAG
>JALVIU010000099.1 GCA_027028665.1 Candidatus Atribacteria bacterium
TACTTCCTATTTTTGGTGCATTTATGATCGTGCTTATAGCTATTGAGCTGTTTGTAAATATTACGGTATATTTAAGAGAAGATGTCATACATGTAAAGATAGTTATTGCAACTGCTCTTATGGCTATCGCCAGAAAGGTGATCATATTTGACTTTGAAAAACTAACTCCATTTCATCTATTGGGACTTTCTACTATCATATTTGCACTTAGTATAAGTTACTGGCTTATAGGTCCTGAAAAAAAGGAGAAAAAGAGTGAATAGACTTAAAGTACATATAATATCACACACACATTGGGATAGAGAGTGGTTTTTACCTGCTTATTATACAAGCTCCTGGCTTATTCCATTTTTTGAAAAGCTCTTTTTGCTTTTGGAAAAGTACAATGATTATAAATTTGTATTGGATGGTCAAGTCCAGATAATAGAAGATTACTTAAATGAGCTGGATAAAGATGAAAGAAGGGAAAAGGAACAACTATTAAAAAAATACATAAGTGAAGGACGGCTCTTTATAGGACCGTATTGGGCCCAAATAGACTGGCAAATACCAGGTCCTGAATCCATAGTGAGAAATCTGCTCCTTGCAGATGAATATACAAAAAAGTATGGAAAGTCTATGAAAGTAGGATGGCTACCTGATACATTCGGACAAATTGGACAGGCTCCTCAAATACATAAGCTTTCAGATATAGAGGGCATATTTGTATGGAGAGGGGTGGAGTTTCCAGAGGATGATGTAAAGTCAGAGTTTGAATGGATAAGTCCTGATGGGACAAAGATAGTTACCTCTTATTTTCTTGCAAGTTATAGAAATCTTATGGCTCTTACTACATATCCCGAAATAGCAGATGAAAGGCTTAAAAACGAGGTGAAAAAGATAAGGCCATTTCTTACTACAGATAATGCCTTTTTAATGAACGGCTATGATCTTGATAATTCTCCGGAATATCCCATTGACGTTATTCATAAAGATAGATTCTCAGAATATGAGATATTCCAGTCAGATCCAGAAACTTATATAAAAAATATAAAAAAGATACACCCATCACTCACACCTATTAAAGGAGAACTTCTTTCTGGAAGGTATCTCTCTGTATTTCCAGGGAAGCTTTCAACACGGGCCTATCTCAAGGTGGAAAACTATATCTGTGAATATTTACTTTCTAAGGTAATTGAGCCACTGGGTGTATTCTCCTGGATTTTATCAGGCTTTTATCCCACAGATGAGATAAATGCTTTATGGAAAGAGCTCATCCTGAATGAGATCCATGATAATATAGCAGGTGTAGGGGTAGATCAGATCCACAGAAGAATGGAAGAAAGCTACAGATATATAATGAATAAGGGGAAAGAGCTGGTTTCCCAGATAATCTCTCATATATTGCCACATCTTAAAAAAGGTAAATGGGTAATCTTTAATACTAATTCCTTTAAGATGGATAATATCCCGATACTGATGGATAATATGTTGTGCCAGATAAGAGATATTCCCTCATTTGGGTTCAAGGTAGAGGATGATCTAAGACTTTATAAACTTAAAGAGATAAATAAGAAAATAGATGTTTTTTCCTGGGAAAATGACTATTACAAGGTTTCTATTTTACATGATGGCACTATCTCCCTCTATAATAAAAAAATAGGAGCCTCTTATAATAATATAGGCTTCTTCCTTGATGAAGAGGATGCAGGTGATGAATATAATTGGTCTCCTGGAGAAGAAAACAAAAGCATAACTACTAAGGGAAAG
>JALVIU010000100.1 GCA_027028665.1 Candidatus Atribacteria bacterium
GTATAATAAATCCTGAAGGAAAACCCCGTGTAATGCTTTCTGGCCACATAGATGAGATCGGTTTTATGGTAAAGTATATAGACGATGAGGGGTATCTCTATTTTGCTCCTGTAGGTGGATGGGATCCCCAGATCTCTCAAGGACAAAGGGTTGTAATACTTACTGATAAGGGTCCCATAAAGGGCGTTATAGGTAAAAAGCCCATACACCTCATGACTGAGGAAGACAGAAAGAAGGTAGTACAGATAAAGGACCAGTGGATAGATATAGGGGCAAAGGATAAGAAAGAGGCAGAAAGTATGGTAAAGGTAGGGGATTATGCAGTTGTAGATGTACAGTTTGAGGAACTAATGGGTGACCTTGTAGTGTCAAGGGGATTTGATGATAAATCAGGTGCATTTGTGGTTGCAGAGACTCTTAGACTTCTTCAGGATAAAAATTTTGATGCAGGAGTATATGGGGTAACCTCTGTCCAGGAAGAGATTGGCCTAAGAGGTGCAAAAACCTCTGCATATCATATAAACCCTGATATCGGGATCGCTATAGATGTAACCTTTTCTACAGATTGTCCTACTCTTGAGAAAAAGTTGGTAGGAGATATAAAGATAGGGGGTGGTCCAGTTATCGCAAGAGGGCCAAATATAAATCCAAAAGTAGAAAGACTTCTTATACAAACAGCAGAAGAAGAAGGGATACCTTATCAATTAGAAGGTGCGAACAGGGCAACAGGTACAGATGCAAATGCCATTCAGATTACAAGAGGAGGTATTGCAGCAGGGCTTGTAAGTATCCCAAATAGATATATGCATACACCTTGTGAGATTGTATCGCTTTCTGACCTTGAAAATGTTGCAAAACTCCTTGCAGGCTTTATAAGAAGGTTAACTCCAGGGATAGATCTTATACCTTAATGGAGTTTATTATGAAGATATTGGGTTTTGTGCTTTTGGTTTCTTTGATTTTAGTAATAGGCGCAGGATGTAATATATTTTCCGTCTCTCCACCTATTACTCCTGCTACACCAGGAGAGAATGGAGGTGAGAAGCTTGCCACCCCCTCTTTTGGTATATATCATGGGGCATTCCCTGCTTTTGGTCCATCTGAGGATGTGGTAACAAGGGATAAAGTTTTGGATTTTGAAGAACTTGTGGGGAAAAAAATAGTGTGGGGATATTTTTCTAATAATTGGTATGATGGTATAGTATTTCCAAAGGAATCAGCGGAAATCTTGAGAAATCTTGGTGTGCTACCATTTATAAGACTTATGCCCAGATCAAGCCTTGATACTTATGTTGATGAAGAGGAGTTTACACTGGATAATATTATAGATGGGAAGTTTGATGAGAAACTCAAAAAGTGGGCCCAGGATGCAAGGGATTTTGGATCCCCTATATTATTGGAGTTTGGAACAGAGGTGAATGGTGATTGGTTTCCATGGTGTGGTGCAGTAAATGGTGGGGGGAAAACTGACGGGTATGGGGATCCAGCAGTGCCTGATGGTCCAGAGAGATTTAAAGATGCTTATATACATATATATAATATATTTAAAGAAGAGGGTGCAACTAATATAACATGGTTTATACACTATATTGCATATTCGTGGCCTGAAGCATGGTGGAATACTATGGCAAACTACTATCCTGGTGATGATTATGTAGATTGGATAGGAGTAAGCGTATATGGTGCCCTTACTCCTACAGAGGTATGGCAGGAATTTACAGAGATTATGGATGATATATATGATGAA
>JALVIU010000101.1 GCA_027028665.1 Candidatus Atribacteria bacterium
CAAGTGAACCATATATACCACCTTTGAAATATTGATCTACCTTTAAGAATTTTGCCTCATTTATTACATCCTTTTTATCTGTACCAGATGCAAGGTAGAGTATGTACCCTTTTTTGTAAAGTCTCTCCAAAAACTCTCTTGCCCCTTTTATAAGATAGAAGTCAAGTGGAACTTCCCCATCTGTTACCCTATTCATTCTCTTTTTAACAAGTTCTATTATCCTATTTCTATACATAGTCTTATAGTAAAGTGCATCCTTTATCTCAGATGGTGGGATATAACCAAATTCCTTTATCATATCCACAAGTCCTTCCATCTGAAGAATAGTTTGAACCCCTGTGGTCTTCTCTATAAAATCTTTTACCCTTTCTTCTACCTGAGGATCCTTTTTCCCTCCTGTTATCATCTCTACCATAAGGGGTCCCATGATATTCTCCCATCCTTCCCTTAGGGTAGAGATAGTACCATCAAAATCAAACACGATATGTTTTACCTTTCCCTTTTCTATATAGGCATCCAGTATATCCATATCAGGATGGACTACATCCACATGTCCAAGCTCTTGCCAGTTTTCCTTTACATCAAGAGGGGTCACCTTTCCTGTACCCTCTCGTGTTACAGAGATAGCGGCTACATTATTTGCAATCTTTGCAGAAAACACAGGATCTTTCGTTGCAAGGAGAGATAGGGTAAGTCCTGCCAGAAAGGCATCCCCTGCTCCTGTCACATCAACTGGCTCTACAGTGGGGGTAAATATCCTTTTCTGTATACCTTCTTTTGCGTCCACATAGAGTATTCCTCTCTCAGAAAAAGTAATGTAAAGAGGTGCGCCTATTTTATCACTTACATCAAAACCGTATCTCTTTGCAAAACTCATTGTCTCACGGGGTTTTTCATTCTTTGAAAAAAGTGCATTGTATAAAGATACAAATTCCTGGTCATTGGGCTTTAAGATCATACCTCTAAAGAGATGTGCCCTTTTCCGAGAATCAACAATAAAGAGTTTATCGGGATATTTTTCTCTTTGATGGTGAAGTAGTCTTCTTATATTTTCAGTGATAACACCTGGATTCTCTGTTTCTTTCTGGTCTCCAATAATTACAGCATCTACCACAGGGACCAATCTTTTAAGTTTATCCAGTATAGCATCTTCTGCCTCTTTGGATATAGGGGCAAGCTCTAAAAAGTCCACCCTCCCCTTATCCTCTTTTCGTGTTTTAATGTTTAGAAGTTTAGTATATGTAAAGGTCATTTTGTCTTTATCTTCTACCACACAGGATTTTGGAAGTCTATATTCATTCCAGAGTATCCTTTTAAGGTCCATACCAAATCCATCATCACCACACACACTTATAAGGTAAGTTCGTGCACCCAAGAGGGATAAATTCTTCGCCATATTCCCTGCAGCCCCAGGTGATAGATCCCTCTCTATACATGGGGTATTGGGGATCCCTGTCTCCCTGCTTGGCTCAGAGAGAAGGGGGTCATAATAACACGAAAGGTCCAAAGACACATCTCCTACAACCAATACCTTAAACCTGGGGAACTCTTCCAGAATCTGAGATATATTCATTTTTTCCTCCCACTATAGCATTTCTTTAATTAATTTATAAAGAGAAGTAACAGTATCTAAGTGATTTCCCTCTATGTAGTATCCCTTTCCGTTAAAAGACTGAGGCACCCGTGTTACGATAGATTTTATGTCACGGAAGTAATATGTATATGTATGATCATCATTTACATCTTGGAGATTTACAGGCCTTAGGTCAAAATCTGCGGTAATTATATCATTCGGTACCATACCTATATTTGCTGCCATAGAAAATGCCTTAAGATACACCTCTACCATGATTACGGCAGAGCCTGTAAGAATACAGATGCCCCCATCTATAAGTTTTGTGATATATGATGCAAATATGCCAAAATCCCTTCCACTTGTCCCGCCTATTGCCCTTCCATTAAATTCGGGATGCATATGGTGGATGTCATCTCCTACTGCTACATGTACTGTAAGGGGAATGCCTAGTTTGTAAAAATTATATATAACTGAATACTCTGAATATTTAAACTCTACATTCTCTCCTATGTATAGCTCCCCGGATAAGAACCTTCCCAATGTCTCACCATATCCCAATAAAAGCTCATCCCCTACAGAAATGGCCCGATTCAGGTATCTTCCCGTCTCATAGGCAAATCCGAACTCACCCTTTTGGAGTGCATTAGGCACATTCTCAGAGGTCTCACCTAAAAGTGCAAGCTCAAAGTCATGAATAGTAAATGCCCCGTTTACACCCAATATATCTATCATTCCCTCTTTTGCAAGATCGATAAGTATAGGACCCATACCGTTTTTTATTATATGTGCACCTGATGCCCATATAATGGGAAGCCCCCTTTTCTTTGCATCTACCATACTCTTTGCAAGGGTTTTTAAATCCTCTGTATCATACGAAAGGGGTTTTTTCAAGATCTCTTCAGGATTCATAAGATCCCTTATGTTTACTTTGTTCGGCCTTTTTGAAACAGGGTATCTCTTTATTTTAGTAAAATCAAAAATCTCATACCTCCCTCTATATTCCATCTCTACCTCCTGCTATCCTTTCCTCTAAGAATTCACATAATATATGTATAATCATGATATGCACCTCTTGTATACGTGGTGTATCGGTTGAGGGGACACAATAACATATATCTGTAAATTCTCTCATCTTGCCCCCTGTTTTTCCAGAGAGTCCTATAGTATATATACCTCTTTCTCTTGCTATCTTTAGGGCCTCAATTATATTTTCTGAATTGCCAGAGGTACTTATACCAATAAATAAATCTCCTTTATTTCCTATACCCTCTATCTGCCTTTTAAATATATATTTAAAATCATAATCGTTTCCAATTTCTGTAATAACAGATGGGTTAGAGGGAAGTGCTATGGCAGGGATTGGATCCCTTTCTTTGTAAAATCGCCCGATAAGTTCTGCTACCATATGAAGAGCATCAGCGGTGCTTCCACCATTTCCTGCAACGAGGATCTTACCTTTATTCTTGATGACCTTTTCCATCATATCTACACCCTTTTCTATATCTTCAATATAGTGTATGAAGAATTCTTTTATTATAGCATTGTGCGCCTCCACAATTTTTTGAATCCTATCTTTCATTATCTACCTCCATGTTTCAATTTGTTAAAATTATAACATATTTTTTAATTTTTTAGAAAATATATGTGCTTCTCTGATGGGAAGTGGTATGCGGTAATTTTCTGTAAGATCCAACACCACTCTGGAGAGAGAATCTATTGAAATAAGATGCCCAGGGGATATCCACATAGGTTTTACGTAATCACGGGTACGGAGAACTATACCCACTATTTCGTCATCAAAAATAATAGGAGCTCTATCTCCTCTCTTTAAACCTGGCATAGTATAGTTTCCCAGAAATCCCTGTTTTGCACATCCTATAGTGGGGATCTGAGTAACAATTCCAATATATACAGCAAGACCTGCCCTATGTGGATGATAAATCCCATGGCCATCTACCATTATAAGGCTTACCTTTTTCCTTACAGAAAGTGGTATTTTATCCCAACAAGAGATAAAACCCACTCCTTCTCTAAAGGTGAAAAATCCAGGAATATAGGGAAAAAAGACCTCATCTATGCTGTAAAAATTCTTCCAGAAGACAAAGTTATTTTCTTTTCTTTCAAATAAAGAACAGGTCGAAATTATATACTCTTTACCGTCTTTCTCAAGGTATGACGCATCAAAACCCAAAACTGTATCCAGAACAGGTGTCCCTGAAAGCAGTACATGAAAGGCAAGTTTTTTTTGAAAGTGTACGGCTCTTTTGAGATCTTTTTTCTTAGATATGTCAAGCATATCATTTATATAATCCATATAATAAGATTATACTACTTGACAATAAATATTCAATAAGTTATCATTTAAAAAATTAAGAAAAGGGGTGAGGGAGATGGATAATAAAAAAGTTAAACTATACGATACTACTCTAAGAGACGGAAGCCAGGGAAGAATGGTACAATTTTCAAGTATAGATAAGATACGCATTGCAAAAGCATTAGATGATTTTGGTATAGATTATATAGAAGGTGGATGGCCAGGTTCTAATCCAAAGGATATGGAATTTTTCAAAATGGCCCAAAATGAAGAGTTTCAACATGCAAAGATTGCTGCATTTGGCTCCACAAGAAGGCCCAATATATTACCTGAAGAAGATACAAATTTAAATGCACTCATTGAAGCAAACACCCCTACCGTAACAATATTTGGAAAGTCGTGGGATCTACACGTTACTGATGCGCTAAAGACATCCTTAGAAGAAAATCTGAACATGATTGAATCCTCCATAAAATTTCTAAAATCAAAGGGCAAGGAAGTGATATATGATGCAGAACATTTCTTTGATGGATATAAGAACAATCCAGAGTATGCACTTAAAACCTTAAAAGCAGCACTTGAAGGCGGTGTGGATACAATAGTACTTGCAGATACAAATGGAGGAACACTTCCATGGGATCTTCTTAATATAATAGAAGAAGTGAAAAAAGGCATAGGAATCGAGACATTAGGCATTCATGCCCACAATGATAGTGATATGGCAGTGGCAAATTCCCTTATAGGTGTAGGAAAGGGGATAGTCCATATACAGGGCACAATAAATGGATATGGAGAGAGGACGGGAAATGCAAATCTGTGTTCTATCATTCCAAATCTAATTATAAAAATGGGATATGATGCAAATTGTAAAGAGAATCTTCACAAACTCACAGAGCTTTCAAGATTTGTAAGTGAACTTGCCAATCTTCCCCATAATCCATATCTTCCATTTGTGGGAGAGAATGCATTTTCCCATAAGGGAGGCATTCATGTAAGCGCCGTTATGAAGAATCCATCAACCTATGAACATATAAATCCAGAACTTGTAGGTAATAGAAGAAATATACTTGTATCTGAACTCTCAGGGAAAAGCAATGTCCTATATAAGGCAAAAGAGTTAAACCTTAATATACCAGAAAATGACGTGATAATAAGAGAAATCGTAAATAAGATAAAGGAACTTGAAAATAAGGGATACCAATTTGAGGCAGCATCTGGTTCCTTTGAGCTCCTTATAAGGAAGTTTTTAGGCAAATATCCAGAATTCTTTAAGGTATTAGGATACAGGGTAATCGTAGAAAAATTAGGAGAAGATCATGAGCTTATTTCTGAAGCCACAGTAAAGTTTAAGATTGATGATAATGTAATACTTACTGTAGCTGAAGGAAACGGTCCTGTAAATGCACTGGATAAAGCACTTAGAAAGGGGCTTATAAGTTTCTATCCTGCACTTAAATTCATAGAACTTGTGGATTATAAGGTAAGAGTGCTTCA
>JALVIU010000102.1 GCA_027028665.1 Candidatus Atribacteria bacterium
CTCCAGAATGTACTCCATTTATTAAATTAAAACATACCTTACCCCAGGGGTAAGTAATACCCTTGTCCTTTTATTTCTGGTGTGCTATAATTCCAGAGAGAAAAACAGAAAAAGGAGATAATATATGGAAAACCATCTGCCCCTTTTCTCAGATGTACCCATTGAAACCGAGGATCAGGATGAGTTTAAGATACATACATCATATGCAAATACCCTGTATAAAATAATAGAAAGTGCACCTACACCATTTTCTATAGGGCTTTTTGGAAAATGGGGGACAGGGAAGACATCCATTATAAATATCTTAAAAAATAAGATAATAGATGGGAAAAAACACCTATTTGTCTATCTTGATGTGTGGAAATACTCTAAAGAGCCCCTCAAAAAATGGCTCCTCTTCGAGTTTCAGGAACAGATTACACAATTTATACCAGAGTTTGCAGAGTATAAATATGAAGGAAGAGACTTAAAGAGCCATTTTGAGTATGAGGAGACATGGGAAGAAGAGAAAAAGACAAAGGTAAATAAGGGGATAGTGAAGACGGTATTCCTGGTTGGGGTATTTGCAGCTATCATTGGTATCATACTTTTTATACTTGCAAAATCTGCCCTTTCTGCCTTTCGAAATGCCCTTATCCCCTTAAGTGGACTTTCTCTTTTTATATCAGTACTTTTCATAGGTTTCAGGGTAATGATATACAGGATGTTTAACATAACAGCAGATAGTCTATTTGCCACAGAAAAAACGGTGAGGACAGCAGTACCCACCTTTTCCACAGAAAAATTCGAAAAGATATTTAAGGATATGGTACAAAAGGCCCTGGAATACAGGGGAAAAGAGAGTAAGATTGTTATAGTATTTGACAATCTCGACAGATGTGAGGAAGAGACTGCCATAGATACACTCTCTGTAATAAAGACCTTTATGGAAACAAAGGGATGTATATATATTATTCCATGTGATGATAGAGCTATAATACAGTATCTCAAAAATCTCTATACAAACAATATGAGATTTGGAAGAGATTATATCAAAAAGTTCTTCCAGCTTACCATCCGTATACCAGAATTGCCACGATTTGACCAGGAGGCATATATAGATAAGTTATTAAATGATATAAATTTTCCCCTTCCAGCCCAGGCAAAAGAGGTTATATCCCTATTTTATGGAAGTAAGGCACCAAGACAGATAAAAAAATCCTTAAATGACCTCCAGGGTTACCTTGAGATCGTAAAAAATCTGAATAAAGAAGGGGTCTTAACATTAGAAGATCTAAATATTGCATTTCTGGTAAAGATCATTATCCTATCTATAGAATGGCCTGATTTTGTAGAATATCTTACACTTCATCCATATGCACTGGGAGAGATTACAGAGAAGATAAGAAAGGGAGAGGAAGTGGAAGAACTAAAGGCTTATGACAAAGAGCTTTTCAACTTTCTAAAGGCTACACAGGATATCCCTATACCAGAGAATATAAAACCATATCTATTTCTGAAAAACCTACCATATGAAAAAGACCCCACATTCCTTGCAGAGATAAAGGAAAATCTTGCCATGGAGAATGGATCATACTTTTTGGAGATGTTACAAAAACTCCCTGATGAGAAGAAAAAGCTTATGATAGAGGCATTATCTGATATTGCATCTGAATGGCTTGCATCTGGTAAAACCATGCATATAAAAAATAGTGCACGTATATTCCTGGAGCTCTATACATCATATGGACCGATAGAAGAGCTTATACCTATCACCTTGAAACTTTTAAGGGAAAGTATTGCAAAAACACCTATAGAGGAGCTCTCTCCATACAATCCTGTAAATCTCGAAAAGCTCTTAAGTATAATGAAAGAGGCAGATCAGGACCACAAAAGCATCGTTATCAGAAGGTACCTTGAATCCATACCAAAAACAAAAAAGGATGATGACAAAGTCGGTATATTCAGGGAGATTGTAAAACACTATAAACTCCTTTCACAGGATGAGCTCAGGATGCTTTCCTCCATAATAGATGAGATATTTGAGAAAAGGGAACAACTATTTGCACTCTTTGTGGATATAGTAGAGACCTATGCAGAGGAGCTAAAGGATAAAATCATAGACAAAAAAGTTATAAGAAAACTTACAGAAAGATTTAATATTATCCCTGAGGATATGGTAAGATATGATCTTATAAAAAGACTCGGGGGTCTTTATGATAAAGAGATCGTAGGGATTATTATAAATAAGATCTCAAAGGTGATAAATCCTGCATATACCAAAGGGGTAAATGAAGAGGTAAGATTTGCACTATCCATAATAAGGGAGATCCCTATAGATACACTGAAGGAGATAGATCTTACAAATCTAAAGGATCATCTTATCTCCCATTTAAAAGGGGGCATAATAGGGATAGGAAGAGGGTCAAAGGAGCCCTGGCTCAATCCACTTTTGAAACTGAAAGAGCTTTTAAATGGTGATATAGATAATTTCATAGAGGATCAATTTTACAACCTGTTTTACAGGCAATCTATAAATAATATATCAAAGATCGTAGACCGTATATGGGAAGAGGAGAGATATAAGATTATTACATATAAAAGGATAAGAGAGATAATTCGAACAAAACTTGGAGATGACCCATATGCCCTATCTGCAAAAAAGGAGCTTATAAAGAAATTTGGCCTCCCATGGTATGTAAAATACCTGCCAGAACTTATAAATGAAAGGTTTAAGGAAGAGGTAAGGATGGGGCTTGAGGTGTTGAATGAAGCAAAAGAGGAGGGGGTAGATGATAAGCTCTATAAAGAGATCTATGAGCTCCTCTCAGAAAAAAAGGAATAAAAATCAGGAGGGATTTATATGGAGAGACTAAAGATAGGTATTATAGGTGCAGGGAGGATTGGCTCTTTACATGCAAAAAATATCACCACTGAGATCCCGGAGGGAGAGGTGGTGGCTATTGCCGACATCTTTGAGGATGCAGCAAAAAGGGTAGCAGGGGAATTGGGTATCCCAAATGCATACAAGGATTATAGATATATACTCGATGATAAAGATATAGATGCTGTATTTATCTGTACCAGCACAGATACACATGCAAAACTCATAAAAGAGGCATCAGATGCAAAAAAGGATATATTCTGTGAAAAACCCATAGCTCTTAATCTTGAGGAGATCGATGAGGCACTATCCAGAGTAAAGGAAAACAATGTTATCCTACAAATAGGATTTAACAGGAGATTTGACCCAAGTTTTGCCAGGGTAAGAGAGCTCGTAAGAGAAGGTTCCATAGGGGAACCACACATCTTAAAGATTACAAGTCGTGACCCCCTACCCCCACCTATAGAGTATGTAAAGGTCTCAGGGGGTATATTCATAGATATGACCATCCACGATTTTGATATGGCAAGATTTCTTATAGGTGATGAGATAGAAGAGGTATTTGCACAGGGCTCAGTGCTTGTCGACCCTGAAATCGGTAAGGCAGGAGATATCGATACGGCCATTACCACCTTGAAGTTTAAAAATGGGGCACTTGGTGTAATAGATAATTCTCGAAAGGCAGTATATGGTTATGATCAGAGGGTAGAGGTATTTGGCTCAAAGGGTGTTGCCCGTGCAGAAAACAAAAGACCAGATGAGACCATATATGGAGATGAGAAGGGCTTTCATGCATCACTTCCACTATTCTTCTTTTTGGAAAGATACAGAGAGGCATATATAAAAGAGGTAAAGGCATTTATAGAGAGTGTAAGGGAGAAAAAGACACCCCCTGTTACAGGAGAAGATGGAAAGATTGCAGTAGTTATTGCAAAGGCTGCAACCAGATCTCTTAAGGAAGGAAAACCAGTAAAGCTATAGGAATAAAGCATGAAACACGGATACAAAATAGATGAGAAGATCTATAAGAGATTTGATGAGAGAAACCAGATGTTTACCCGCTACCTCTGGGATAAGACCCTAAAGACCTACAAAAATGATTTTGCAGGGGGATTACTCAAGGACTTAGAGGAGGAAAGAGAGGGGTATACACAGCTTGACTATGCCTTTTTAAAAGCATCCTGGACGGTTTATAACAGATTTTCCTTTGCCTTTTCCTGGGAAGGTGATACATCTATAAGGGAAGACTGGTATGGTTATAAGATAAGGGAAAAGAAGTATGAAGTCAAAGATATAGGTGAATTTACGAAAAGGGTAAAAAAAGTAGCAAGGTTCTACGGGGCACAGCTTGTTGGTATAGCCGATGTAGATGAGAAATGGTTATACAAGGATATCAAACTTCCAGAGGGTATTGATAAGGCCATTGTCATGATCGTAGAGATGGATCCCCATGGGATAGCTACAACACCTGCACTACCTGCAAGTGCTGCCACAGGACTTGGGTATTCCAAAATGGCATTTCTCATATCTCTTATGGGGGAATTTATAAGAAACCTCGGTTATAGGGCAGTACAGGCAGGAAATGACACGGCACTCTCCATCCCCCTCGCCATAGATGCAGGCCTTGGGGCACTTGGGAGAAATGGGCTACTCGTTACACCTGAATACGGATCCCGTATAAGGATATGCAAGGTATTTACAGATCTCCCTCTTTTGGCTGATGGTCCCAATCACAAGTTTATAACATACCTTAAAGGATTTTGCAAAAATTGTCTTAAGTGTGCAAATGCATGCGAAAATGAGGCGATCTCTTTTAAGGTAGAGCCTACATTTAAGGGAGAGACCTTCTCAAATAATCCAGGGGTAGAAAAGTACTATATAAATCCAGAAAAATGCTTCGAATTCTGGGCAGAAAATAACTCAGACTGCTCTACATGTATTACTGCATGTCCTTTTTCCAGGATAGGTCGTGCACTTACACCAGAGGAGTTCTGGACAAAAGAGGAATAAAAGAAAGGGAGGCGCCCCTCTCAATCACCTGGAGAGGGGACTTTGTTATTTTACCATAAGGTTCGGTGCATATGGATCATAATCAGCTATGAGAAAGTCCTCACTCATGTGTAAACAGTGAACTGGACATATATCATTACACTGGGAACAAAATATACACCGTGATACATATATTTTTATCTTTTTCTCCTCTTTTATAAACTCTATTGCACCAGGTGAACAAACCTTTATACAAAGCTGACACCCTATACACTTATCCCTTTCATACATAATCTTCCCACGAAATTTATCAGGTGTCTTAATAGGTGGGATAAGCTTTGCCTCTCCCTTTTCAACTTTGGCCAGAAACTCTGTAACAGAATCTGGCGCATAAGGTGCAGGAAAAAGATTTGTATCAGGTCCTCCCACCATCTGTTTTATTAATTCCCCTGCAAGTGGTCCAAACATCCTATTTTTTCCTCCTTGAAAATCCAGCAAAATTTAAAAACTCCCCCAGGCCATGATAAGA
>JALVIU010000103.1 GCA_027028665.1 Candidatus Atribacteria bacterium
GTCTGGCCTTTTTAATATCTATCCGTTTTCTTCTTGGTCTTTCTTTGACTGCTCAATGATGGCTTGGGCAATTTGAGGTGGAACCTCCTCATAATGAGAGAACTTCATCTTAAACATGCCTCTCCCTTGTGTAAGAGACCTTAAATCAATGGCGTATTTAAATACTTCAGCCAAAGGTACCATAGCTTTTATTATCTGATTTTGACCCTTTGGCTCCATACCGGAAATTCTTCCACGCTTACTATTTAAGTCTCCTATTACATCACCCATATATTCCTTTGGAACTTCTACCTCAAGTTCCATAATAGGTTCTAAAAGGACAGGATTTGCCTCTTTTGCTCCTTTCTTAAAAGCCATCGAAGCAGCTAGCTTAAATGCAAGTTCTGATGAGTCTACAGGATGGTAAGATCCATCATATACTACTACTTTTACATCTATAACAGGATATCCTGCCAAAATACCAGTTTTCATTGCCTCTACTACGCCTTTTTCTACAGCAGGTATATATTGCTTTGGTATGACACCCCCTACTATTCTACTTTCAAACTCAAATCCTCCACCACGAGGTAAAGGAGAAATCTCCAAGAAACAATGTCCATACTGCCCTCTTCCACCCGACTGCTTTTTATATTTACCTTCAGATTTTACAGTTTTCTTGATCGTTTCTTTATATGCCACCTTTGGTAACTGTTTTTCTACCTCTACGCCGAATTTCTCTTTTAGCTCTTCAATTATTATATCTATATGGGAATCACCCATTCCAGAAAGGATAGTCTCACCTGTATCATTATCACGGTGAACTCTTACTGTAGGATCCTCTTCCATCATTTTGGTAAGTGCACCACTTAATTTATCCTCATCACCTTTGCTCTTCGGATAAATAGCATATGAAATAATGGGATCTGGGAATTCTATAGGTTCAAATATCACAGGATGATCCTTCGTACATAGTGTATCACCTGTAGATACATTTTTGAGTTTTGCTACAACTCCAATATCTCCTGCAATAATTTCATCCTGCATTACCTGTTCTTTACCTTTTAACTTAAATAACTTTCCTAATTTTTCTGTTTCTTTTTTTGTAGAATTAAATATCTCCATATCTGATTTAAGTACGCCAGAAAACACCCTAAAATAGCTTAAGGTGCCCATATATGGATCAGCCACGGTTTTAAATACCAAAGCAGCTGGGGGTTCACTTATATCAGGATGAATAACTATTTCACTCCCATCTTCTGAAAGTACCTTTATATCAGGTCTATCTAATGGAGAAGGAAGATACTCTACAATAAAATCAAGCAGAGGTTCTATCCCTATATTAGACAAAGCAGATCCACATAGAATTGGCTCTATTTGACCAGAAAGAATTCCTTTACGAAGAGCAGAAATTATCTCTTCATCACTTAACTCTTCTCCTTCTAAATATTTCACAAGGAGATCATCATCTAACTCAGAAACGGATTCTATAAGCTTTTCCTTGTACTCTTCTGCTTGCGACTTTAATTCTTCTGGCACTTCTTCTTCTTTAAATCTATCTTTTTTAGCAGAAGGATCGTATACTATAGCCTTCATCTTAACAATATCTATAACACCTTTAAAGTCAGATTCCTTTCCAATAGGAATTTGAATAGGGACACAAGAGGTGCCAAATTTATCTCTTATTTCATCTACCACTTTAAAAAAGTCTGCACGTTCTCTATCCATCTTATTGATAAAGAATAATCTTGAAAGGCCTCTTTCTTCAGCAAAGGCCCACATTCTCTCTGTCTGCACCTCTACCCCAGAAACAGCGCATACAGTAATAAGAGCGGTTTCCACAGCTTTTAAACTATTTTGTGCATCAAATGTAAAATCCAGGTAACCAGGTGTATCTATAATATTTACCCTATTACCTTTCCAATCACAGAATGCAAGAGCTGCATTAATGGATATCCCTCTTTTTGTTTCAGAAGGCATATAATCTGTAGTAGCAGTTCCATTATCAACTCTTCCAAGTCTTGACACAGCGCCAGAATCAAATAGTAATGCCTCTGTTAAAGAAGTTTTACCTGAGGATCCATGTCCTACAATACTTAAATTCCTAATATTACTGGTAGTTAACTTAGCCATACTTATCCCCCTTATTCAGTTTTATTATTAGAGACATTATATATTAAAACGGTAGAAAAACCTTTTGAAAGCATCTCAGTACCTAAGGCCTCTAAGTCTTCCTTTTTATCTCCTATAAGAATATATTTCTTATCTAGAGGAAGCTTAGACAAAAACTTATCTTTAAAGGTTGAAATGGTAGTCTTCACCAGGTCTTTAATGTCCTCAAACTCTTTCTTGTTTTCGCCATTTAAGAAATCATATACTTTTACAAAGGGATCATTTTTTGCAACAAACAATAGATCTTCAAGAGAAATTGATATTACCTTATCTGAACCTCTATACTTTCCAACTACAGGTTTCTTCATATAATCTCCAAATTTTATATTTTTTTCAAAAATTCTTTGACCTATATACTTAAGCACAGGAATTATTTTGTCTGGTGGCAAATATCCAGGCAATAATGTCATGGCTTCCTGTTTTTCGTTAAAAAAAATAAGGGTAGGAGTACCCCTTATTTTAAATCCTGCTGCAAAAGTCTGAGGGGTTAATTCATATTGTTTGTAGTGGAAAGTCTTTTTATCATCAAGGGAAAGCTCTATAGTAATATAGTGAGCATTTAATATATTGGCCACATTATCGTCGGCAAAGGTTACAGTTTTAAGTTTTTTACAATATACGCAGTGCTCACTATCTACTACTACTAAAGCCGTTTTTTGCTCAATTTGTAAAAGTTTAAAGCCTATGTCAAAATCATAGAAATAGACCTTCCCTTGAGAATAAGCTAATAAAGTAAAGGCTAAAAATATTAGGGTAAAAATAAAAATTTTCTTGTACAAAACCTATACCTCCTTCCATTTAGACAAAAATTGTTCTAATTCATGCTGGGGTACAAAGCCTACTTTTCTATCTTTCTCTTCCCCCTCTACAAATATTACCAATGTAGGCACAGAAAAGATACCATATACTGCCCCTGCCTCTGGAAATAAAGTAACATTGATTGACAAAAACTCAAACATCTTAAATTTTGGATCTCTTGAAGTCCTTTCCAAAATAGGAAGAATGGCTTCGCAAGGCCTACATGCCTCGCCCCAAAAATCTACAAAAATTAGCTTTTTTTCCCCTAACTCTCTTTCTAATTCTTCAAAACTTACCTCTCTCATCTATCCTCCAAGTTTATTTAGTATTTCAAATTTTCCCAATACTATTATTATTCCAATACTTATTAATAGCAAACCAGATATTATATTTATTACCTTCTCAAATTTTTTATATCCCTTTATAAATTTTACAAAATAATTTATAAAAACTGCGGCAAGGATAAAAGGAATACCCATACCTAAAGAATATACAAATAAAAGAAAAGCGGCTTTCCATATATTATAAGAAGAAGAAGCCAAAAGCAAAATAGAACCTAATATAGGCCCTATACAAGGAGACCAAACTAAAGCAAAAGAAAAGCCTAATAAAAATGAACGCAAAGGTGTAATTTCTCTTTTCTTTATGTTTAAATTTACACCTCTTTCTAAAAAACCAATATTAAAAACCCTTAAAAAGTGAAGACCAAATATAATTACAATACTCCCAGCTATTACATTAAAGATAATTCTATATTTTACTAATAAAGTGCTTATAAAACCTGAAGAAGCTCCAAGTAAAACAAATACAAAGGAAAGCCCTATTACGAATAAAATTGTATGGAACAATACCCTTTGTGCCTCTTTTTTGTTCTTTTGGCCTGTAAGAGAAATGCCAAAAATATAGGATAAGAAACCGGGTATTACCGGAAGAACACAGGGAGAAAGAAAGCTCAAGAGCCCACCTGTAAAAGCTGAAACAAAAGTTACATCTACTGCATTAATTCCTAAATTTTGCATATTATCACCTACCCTGATATGTCTACACTCATAGACAATTCTAAGAATTTACCTTCCTTTTGAACCCTATCCAACACATCTTCATCGATAATAGTATCTTTGGGTACAAGTATTTGTCCATTTCGCGTAAGAATATCTTTTACAACCCTTTTTCCCATAAGATACTTCCTTTGTCTTTCTTGAAAAATCTTTTTAAGATCTACCTCTTTTTTTGCAGAAGCTATAAGTAAATTCTTTTCCTCTTGAGTAGGTCCATCTATTTCTTTAGGAGTTGAGTTCTCTTCTTTCTTTATAGTTTTTACAGATTTCTTTTTTTCAGCTTTATCTTCTCTCCTTTCCTCTTTTAATTTTTCCTTTTTCTCAAGAGAAGATAATAGTCTCTCCTTTGAATCCTCCTTTGTAATAATTATACCTTTCCCTATCGTAAGTACTTCTTCCGAGGGTAGAAACCTTACATCATTTTCTGCATCTATTTCATAAGAGACTATTTTACCATTCTTCTCTATAAAAAATTCCTCCACCTGACCAAGAAACTCTCCCCTTTGAGTAAGAACCCTTGATCCTAAAAGTTGAATACCACGCAAAAGTACATCTTCTATTTCTGGAAAATCATCTACTTTAGAAAGATCTCCTTTGTTATCGATAGTAACAGCACTCTCTCCTATTCCAAAGATTTTATCAAAGGTTATTATTTTAGCTCCTTTAAACCACTCTCTGTCTTCTACTACTATCCCTATTATTTCTGGTTTATGTGGATCAGGAATAAGCATTCTTACAGTTCCTATTTCTTCTCCCTCTTCTATACTCACAACAGGTAAACCTGTAATATTTTTACTACCTCTTAACATATACCTTCTTTTATCTCCTTTTTTTCAAAATATCCTGAATGTATCGCAATATTTCTTCTATTTCCTTTTCATGTCCTTTTTTGTCCCTTATTTTATTTGCCTTTTCTATCCATGCAAGAGCTTCTTCATATCTTTTCATAATTTTATATATATTTCCTATTTTAACATATATAATTATTCTGATTTCAGAATCAACCTTTAAATATTTTAGAACCTTCTTCCAACTTTCTATAGCATCTCTATATTTCTTTTTTTCTTCAAAATCAAAACCCAGAACAAAATAAAAGATAACAGGATCTGCTATACGTTCTTCAATACCCTTAAGTATATCAAACATGATACATCCTTTTAAGATGCAAACAGTCTATATTATATATCAAATTTAATTTTTTTACAAGTAGTCATAGTGGTAATTATGATAGTAAGCCCTCTTATGTTCTCTAAATATGTTTACTAAAATTAGACCTGCTATAAATCCACCAATATGAGCGAACCAGGCAACACCTCCTGAAGTATTAAGCCCCAGGGAAGAAATACCAGATATAAGCTGGG
>JALVIU010000104.1 GCA_027028665.1 Candidatus Atribacteria bacterium
GTTTTGGTTATCCTTCTGTCTTTAATGATAAAGAGATAACGATGAAGGTAAAAGATGCTGCAGAGAGGTATCTTGGATCGGATAATGTGATGGAACTCCCTGTCCCCTCAATGGGGGGAGAGGACTTCGCTTACTATCTTAGAAAGATACCTGGTACATTTTATAGATTAGGAGTTGGTCCAAACATGCCTCTACATAATGCAAGATTTGCACCTGATGAAGAGGTATTAAAAGTTGGAATCGGTGTCTTTGGGGCGACTGCATTACTTACACCATAGGAGGGTATATTGGGAAGATTTATAATACGTAGACTCATAATGCTTATCCCCGTACTTATAGGGGTATCTATTATATCTTTTTTGATCCTTCACCTTGCACCAGGTGATCCTGCAGAGCTTTTGGCAGGAGAGGATGCAACAAAGGAAGATATTATGATGATAAGACATGAACTTGGATTGGATAAGCCGCTCTGGATCCAATATTTTATGTTTCTAAAAGGGATTACAACAGGAGAGCTTAAATCTTTGAAGTTTAGTATGCCTGTTATGGATGTTATAAAGCCACGGCTTTTTAATACATTGGAACTTTCCCTTGCAAGTATTCTTATTGCGGTGATTATTGGGATATTCGCAGGGGTTGCATCTGCAACGCATCGATATACATGGATAGATTATTTAAGTACTATAGGTGCTCTCTTAGGGGTATCTATGCCTGTATTCTGGTGGGGTCTTATCCTTATACTTATATTCTCTGTAGAACTTGGGCTTTTGCCTTCAGGAGGTATGGGTGGTATAAGTCACCTCATACTTCCCGCAATAGTACTGGGTACTGCATCTACAGCCATTATTGCTCGTATGACACGCTCAAGCATGCTGGATGTATTAAGACAGGACTATGTAAGGACGGCAAGAGCAAAGGGACTTCTGGAAAAGATAATTATATATAGACATGCACTTAGAAATGCATTGATTCCTACTGTAACTGTAGTAGGACTTCAGTTTGGATATATGCTTGCAGGTGCTGTACTCACAGAGAGTGTATTCTCATGGCCTGGGGTAGGAAGACTCCTTGTTGAGGCCATTTTGTTTAGGGATTTTCCTGTGGTGCAGTCTGCACTTTTGATAATTGCCATTATGTTTGTACTTGTAAATCTTTTGGTAGATGTACTTTACGCATTCTTGGATCCGAGGATAAGGCATGGATAAAAAGAAGAAAAAAAGGACACAACTTGCCCTTATATGGCGGAGGCTAAGTAGAAATAAGGCTGCAATCGTAGGCTTTTTCATCGTTATACTCTATTTTGTAACAGCTATATTTGCGCCATTCCTTGCACCATATGACCCATACGATCAGGAACTTGCAAATAGTTTCTTGCCCATCTCTTTTGCCCATCCATTGGGTTGTGATGAATTTGGCAGAGACTTACTTTCTCGTATTATCTATGGTGCTCGTATATCCCTTGTTATCCAGCTTGGCTCTATAGTTATTGCACTTACCCTTGGGGTCTTTCTGGGTGCTATCGGAGGATACTATGGTGGAAAACTGGATGAGGTAATAATGCGTATCATGGATATACTCCTTGCATTTCCTGGTATGCTTTTAGCACTTGCCATAATAAGTATGTTGGGACCCAGCTTGAGAAATCTTATAGTGGCAATAGGGATATATTCCTTACCGCAGTTTGCCCGTATTACAAGGGGTGCTGTTATTGCTGTAAAGGAAAATGAATATA
>JALVIU010000105.1 GCA_027028665.1 Candidatus Atribacteria bacterium
CTTTTATCGCTTTTTCCTGATCTCCTCGAGGCGAAAATATTGGATTCAATCTAAACAAAACTCTCTACCAACTCCTTGTAAATTGCATCTACCTGTTTTTTTGTCTCCTCAGGTGTCCCATTATTATCTATTACATAATCACTGTATTTTATCTTTTCAGAAAGAGGCATCTGTGCTTTTATTCTTTTTATTGCCTCTTCTTTTGATATGTTGTCTCTCTTTGTAAGTCTTTCTATCTGCACATCTTCATCTGTTTTGACCACAATTATTTTATCTACCAAATTTTCTGCGCCTGCTTCTATAAGGAGGGGTGCATTTATTACAACTATTTTATGCCTCTTTTCGTAAGTCTTTGCCTCTTTTTCAAGCTCTTTTATTATGGTTTGGTGAGTTATACGATTTAGCTTTTCAAGTGCTTCTTTGTTATTAAATACAATGTCCCCAAGCCTCTTTCTATCTATTGCTTCTTGGGGAGAAAGAATAGCTGAACCAAATTCTTCTACAAGCTTTCTCCATAGTGGCTTACCTGGGTAGATAAGCTTATGATACAACTCATCTGCATCTATAACATAACATCCTAAATCTTCAAAGTATTTGGCTACAAGATTTTTTCCCGTTGCTATTCCTCCTGTAATTCCTATTCTCATGAGTTTTTTCTAAATTCCTTTACTTTTTTATAAAGTTCTATATATTCATTTGCCGATCTATTCCATGAGTAATCAGCACTCATTGCATTTATTTGACATTTCTTCATATTTTCTTTATCTTCATATAATTTTACTGCTCTTCTTATAGCATCTACTAAGGCATCTTTACTGTATTTTTCAAATACTATGCCATTTCCTGTTTTTTTCTCTGGGTCAAAAGGTATTACAGTATCTGCAAGGCCCCCTGTTTTTCTTACTACAGGAATAGTTCCATATCTTAAAGAAATAAGTTGTCCAAGTCCACAAGGTTCAAATCTTGAGGGCATCAGGAAAAAGTCTACGCCTGCATAAATCCTTCTTGCAAGATGTGGATCAAACATAATATGTGCACGTAATTTATTTGGATATTTGTTTACCATCTCTTTAAGTGCTATATGATATTTTTCATCTCCTGTGCCAAGTATCACAAATTCTAAGTCGAGGCTCATTATCTCATCAAGTCCTTCAAGTAATATATCAAGACCCTTTTGGTCTACAAGTCTTGAAATAAGTCCAAAGAGAGGAATTGTGTCAGGAGAATTAAAACCATTTTCCTCTTTCAATGCATGCTTATTTTCTATCTTTTTTTCTATATTATGAATATTATAGTTGGCTTTAATATCTTTATCTGTTTCAGGATTCCATACTTCATAATCTATTCCATTTATTATTCCAAAAAGTCTATCTTTTCTGGATAAAAGTACTCCTTCCAATCCTTCTCCATATTGAGGTGTTTGAATCTCTTCTGCATACCTTTTACTTACTGTATTTATTGCCTCAGAAAAAAGGATTCCTCCTTTCATTATATTCATATTTCCATAATATTCTATTCCATCAATATTAAATATAGACCATGGAAGGTTTGCAGTAAGGATGTGTTCTTTATCTGTTACTCCTTGATATGCAAGATTGTGGATAGTGTATAGAGTTCCCGTTTCCTTGAAGAATTCATCAGCTTTATAGAGTGTTTTCAGATATACAGGAATAAGACCTGTCTGCCAATCATTTGCATGTATTACATCAGGGGCAAAACCTAATCTTTTT
>JALVIU010000106.1 GCA_027028665.1 Candidatus Atribacteria bacterium
TAGACTTTTGGATATGTCTTTGCCCTATCTGCATCTATCTCTATCTCAAATCCCTTCACATCCTGTTTCATCTTTCGTAATATAGAGACAACATCCATCCCTGTACAGCCACCAAGACCCAAAACCAATAGTTCCATAGGCCTTGCCCCTGAATCCTTTCCACCTACACCCTCTGATGCATCCATAACAACTGCATGTCCCGAATCGGCATTTGCAACAAACTGCATACCTTCTACAAGTTTAATTTTAGCCTTCATTTTGCTCCTCCCTTTTCTCTTTAATTTTTACACCTGTAACATTTATATCTACCCTATTTACTTTTTTTCCTGTCATCTTCTCTATCATCTCTTTCACCTTTTTCTGTACTTCCTTAGCCACACTATATATACCCTTTTCATAATCTGTCATAAGATTTATAGAGACAGTTACTCCATCGTCTGAGACTTTTATATCGATCCCTTTGGAAAAATTATCCTTTTGTACCAAAGAATAGGTACCAGATTTTACCTGATATGTAATACCCACAACGCCTTCTACATCTACCGTAGCAAGACCTGCTATTATAGCAATCACATCCTTTGAAACATCTATTCTTCCATAATCACCTTCACTTGTCAATAGATCCTTCTTCTCTTCCACCACCACTTTCCTCCTCTCTAAAGATATATCTAAGACCTTCTATATAGACCACTACCTTTTTTATGCCTATACCTGTAGATTTATATATATAATCCCTGAGGCCTGTTGCCAGGTCATATGCTTTTTTCTCTATATCACGAAGATCACTGTTATCCCCTACTAACTCTGTATGAAGATAAAGAATAAAGACATTATTCTTTGCCCTTATGTATAATTTTGTTTTCTTAACAAAGGGAAACTCAGGAAGCTTTTTTTCCACTACTTCCCATATAGCCTTCTGCGATATCTTTACCTCTCCTTCATCTGTCTTTATAAGTGTTATATTTTCAAGAAATGCAGGGAAAAGTTCTATCTTTATAATATATAAGAACAAAACAGATAATAAAAAATAAACAACAGGAAAAGAAAATTTCCCTAAAACACTCCTGGTATTTGCTGAAAGAAAAAATATAAGCGCCTTCTGCCAGAATGAAAAGATTGTAAGTCCTATAGAATTTAAAAAAAGTACAAAGAAGGTAATCAGAAAAAAGAATAAACATACAGGATAAAACCATTCTCTTATGGTATAAGATTTTGACACAGACCTACCCCCTTTCTAAAATCTTCCAGAGTTCATCCCGTGTTTGGGGGACAAATGGAAATTCTCTATCCCCTCTCTTTATACGCATATCCCCCTCTATCATGACCCCCACAGGCCAGGCCTCTATATTATTATTTTTAAGGATATTTAATACCTCTTCTCTATGTGGTGTAGTAATGATAAGTGTACCACTTGATATAAGAAAATAAGGGTTTATATGGAAATACTCACATATCTTCTTTGTCTCAGGTGGAATAGGAATACTATCTTCATAGATTATAAAGCCCAATCCTGAGGCATACGAAAGTTCATATATAGCCCCATATATACCTCCCTCTGTGGCATCATGCATGGATGATGCATAATCCCTTACAAGTAAAGCTTCCTTCACCACACTTATTCTATACAAATACTCCTTTGCTCTTTCTACAAAATCCTTTCCGTAAATTTTTTCCAGTTCAGAGGAAAAAGTGGATGCAAGTATAGCAGTTCCCTCAATCCCTACACCTT
>JALVIU010000107.1 GCA_027028665.1 Candidatus Atribacteria bacterium
CCTTATAAGAAAGGATGGGCATATGGTATGGCTAAACAGTAAGGCACTTGAGAAATTGGAAATTACAGGGGATACCCCAGATCCAGAAGGGGGAAAGATAGAAAAAAGAGACGGGGAACCTATAGGCATATTTACAGAAACCGCTGTGGAAATGGTACTTTCCAAACTTCCACATCCAGATAAAAAAACCCTTTCTCCACTTTTTGAAAAGGCACAAAAGATTGCATTAGAAAGTGGCCTTACAGGGGTACATTCCTTTGAATCAAAAAGAGAGCTTGAGCTTTTGATAGATTTTTACACAAAAGAAAAACTGAATATACGTGTATTTTTCGGCTTTGGCCAGGATGAGCTTGAAGATATGATAAAGTTGGGTTTCAAGAGCTATTTTGGTGATACCACCCTTACAATCGGTGGACTCAAACTGTTTTCAGATGGCTCTTTGGGCTCAAGAACTGCACACATGTTTGAACCATACAATGGTGAGCCAGAAAATTATGGAATAGAGGTCATGTCTCAGGAGGAGCTTAATTCCCTTGTAAGCCTTGCAAATAAGAGTGGGTTTGCTGTAATGATACATGCAATAGGTGATAAAGCTGTTCACAATGTATTAAATGCCTTTGAGAAAACAAGAGATATAGCATGGGAAAAAGGTCTAAGAAATAGAGTAGAGCACTTCCAGATTGTAAAACCAGATGATATAAAAAGGGCAAAAGAGATAGGGATAATTGCATCTATGCAGCCAATACATGCCGTAAAAGATAGATATGTGGCAGATAAATTCTGGGGCAAAAGGTGTAAAGGTAGTGCCTATGCCTGGAAAACAGTACTTAAGGAAGGGATACCTCTTGCCTTTGGGACAGATGTCCCTGTGGAGACACTAAATCCGTTCTACAGTATCTATACAGCTATTGTAAGACACGATATTGGAGAGGAGACATCATGGTATCCAGAGGAAAAACTTACACTTTTTGAGGCACTTTCTGCATATACAAAGGGTTCATCCTATGCAGAGAAGAAGGAACACCTAAAGGGTACACTTGAAGTGGGAAAGCTTGCCGACTTTTTGGTATTGCCAGAGGACCCCTTTGAAGTGGATCCTGAAGAGTTCTACAAATTAAAACCCCTTGCTACCATAATAGGAGGAGAGGTAAAATCAGGAGATATATAAAATGAGAGTATTTGGACCTGTACCTTCAAGGAGGCTTGGCAGGTCTTTAGGGGTAAATAATATACCTCCAAAGATCTGTACATATTCATGTATTTATTGTCAGCTGGGCAATACAATAAATATGAGGTATCAGAGGGAGAGTTTTTTCTCACCAGAGGAGCTCTATAATGAAGCCATGCAAAAGGTTCAATCTGCAAAAGAAAAGGGTGAACACATAGATTACATCACATTTGTTCCCGATGGAGAGCCTACATTGGACCTCAATCTGAAAGAGGAGATTAAGCTTCTTAAGAAACTTGGTATAAAGGTAGGGCTTATTACAAATTCCTCTCTGCTTTTTGATAAGGATGTACAGGATGTACTTTCTTTGCTTGACTGGGTTTCTATAAAGATCGATGCTGCATCAGAAGAAGTTTGGAAAAGGATAGATAGACCTCACAAAAAGTTGGTCCTCTCTGAGATCCTGAAAGGGATAGAGGAATTAAGAAAACGGTTTAAAGGGACCTTTACCATAGAGACTATGATGGTAGAGGGTGTAAATGATGATCCATATGAGTTAG
>JALVIU010000108.1 GCA_027028665.1 Candidatus Atribacteria bacterium
GAGAGTTCCTCCAGATCAAAAGGAATCTCAGGAATCAAAATTGCCTCTGCACCACAAGATATACCTGACATAAGAGCCAAAAAACCAGCTTCTCTTCCCATTACCTCTACAATAAAAGTCCTTTCATGAGAAGTTGCTGTATCTCTTATCTTATCCACCGCATCTATTATGGTATTCAATGCTGTATCATAGCCTATAGTATACTCTGTTCCTGCTATATCATTATCTATAGTGCCTGGGATACCAACAACATTTACACCATACTCAGACAGATCCATAGCTCCATGATAAGACCCATCTCCCCCTATTATTACAAGCGCATCTATACCATATTTTTCAATGGTTTCCATGGCCTTAAGTTTTCCTTCATGTGTCATAAAAAATTTAGAACGTGCTGTATGAAGGATCGTTCCACCTCTCTGTATAATTCCTCCTACAGATGCAGGTGTCATTTCTACTATCTGTCCTTCCATAAGGCCTACATATCCATGTTCTATCCCGTATACTTTAAGCCCATGATATATGGCCTTTCTTACTACACCCCTAATGGCAGGATTCATTCCTGGTGCATCTCCTCCACTTGTCAGTACTCCTATAGTTTTAAGCATTTGCCGAAACACCTCCCTGAAAGACTACTCTATCTGGACCTAAAACATTATTAATCTCAGAAAAAAATTCCTCTGTAACATTCACTGAAAGCTCTTCTGGCAGCTCATGAAGGATAACTTTATCAGGATAATTATATCTTAAATACACCCTATTTTTTCCTCTACGAGTTAAAAAAACCTTTTTAAGTTGCTTTAACTTGTCTATAGAGTCTACGTAAGGTTCTATATCTATATACACAGGCACCTTCGTCATATTTTTCGCATCTTGAAGTCTCTTAATATCTGTTGCAATAACCTTAATATTACCCTCATCTTGTTTATCCAATCGCCCATTAATAATCACTATCCTATCCTTTTCCAAAAGCTCTTTTGTCTTTTCATAAAGATCTGGAAACACTATAACTTCTCCTGAACCAGTTAAATCCTCAACAGAGAGAAACACCATAAATTTACCCCTTTTTGTAATCTTTTTCTTTACCTCATTTATTATCACTCCAATGGTTACGGAAGATTCACTTTCTAATTCTGGTAAATTCTTAATATGTGTATTTGTTTTAAGATCAAGTTCTTCTTCTATCTCTGAAAGAGGGTGATTGCTTATATAAAATCCAAGTACCTCTTTTTCAAAGGACAAAAGTTCCTTTTCTGTGAAACTTTCCATATCATCAGTCTCTTCCTCTCTTGAGGCCTGGACCAATGTATCAAGTGTTTTACCAAAAAGGGTTTTCTGCCCTGCAGGTATTCCCTTTTTCTTCTTTTTAGACAGTAGTTTATCCAGTCTTCCAAGAAGTCTACCCCTATCTTCTCCAAGGGAATCAAAGGCACCTGCCTTAATAAGGCTCTCATAAACTTTCTTATTTATAATTCGTAGATTTGATACTCTATTATAGAAATCATCAAAAGATGTAAACTTACCATGTTCTTCTCTTTCTTTAATAATCTCTAAAACAGCCTTTTCCCCAACATTTTTTATAGCAGATAATCCAAATCTTATATTATTCTCGCTCTGTGTAAAGGTACTAAAGCTTTCATTTATATCTGGAAGGAGTATATCTATACCGATCCTCTTACATTCTCTCATATAGTTTGCAAGTTTGTCTTCATCCCCCATTACACTGGAGAGTACTGCTGCCATATATTCTACAGGATAGTGAGCCTTAAGATAGGCTGTTTGATAGGAAATAAATGCATATGCAGTACTATGAGATTTATTAAATCCATATCCTGCAAAATAGTCTATAAGGTCAAATATATGGTTTGCCACCTCTTCAGATACACCATTTTTCTTTGCACCCTCTACAAACTTAGTTCTTTGCTGTTTCATCACCTCAGGGATCTTTTTCCCCATTGCACGTCTTAGTATATCTGCTTCTCCTAAGGTAAATCCTGATAGTACACTTGCTATCTGCATTACCTGTTCCTGATAAAGAATTACCCCATATGTAGGTTTTAATATCTCTTTAAGTGAAGGATGTGGATATTTTATCTCTACTCTTCCATGTTTTCTATTTATAAAATCACTAACCATACCGCTTCCCATAGGACCTGGACGATAAAGGGCAAGTACAGCTATCAGGTCCTCAAACACATTTGGGGCTATTCCCCGCAATACATCTTGCATACCACTACTTTCAAGCTGGAATACACCTACCGTCTCTCCACGGGATAAAAGATTATATACCTCTGGGTCATCAAGGGGTATATTGTTCATATCAAGCTTTATGCCCTTTGAACGCTCTATATTTTTTACAGCATTCCCTATCACAGTAAGGGTTCTAAGGCCCAAGAAATCCATTTTCAAAAGTCCAAGCTTTTCCAAAACCTTCATATCATATTGAGTAACGATTTCCCCCTGATCCATCTTTTGCAGAGGGACATGCTCCACAAGGGGATCGCGAGAGATAACCACACCTGCGGCATGAATAGAGGCGTGTCTGGCAAGTCCCTCAAGTTTTAAAGAAATATCTATGAGCTTTTTTACCCTTTCATCTTTTTGCATAAGTTTTTTAAGGTCCTCTTCTATTTCTATAGCCTCTTTTAATGTTATCTGTCCTGATGGGATCATCTTTGCAATCTTATCTACCTCTCCATAGCTCATACCCAATGAACGGCCCACATCCCTTACAACTGCCCTGGCATTCATTCGACCAAATGTTACAATCTGTGCAACATGGTCTTGTCCATATTTCTGAGCCACATACTCTATTACCTCACCCCTTCTCTCAAAACATATATCCACATCTATATCAGGCATACTTACCCTTTCAGGGTTTAAAAATCTCTCAAAGAGGAGATTATATCTCAAGGGATCTATATCTGTAATGCCAAGACAATAAGATATAAGACTACCTGCAGCAGATCCTCTACCAGGACCTACAGGGATTCCTTTATTTTTTGCCCAGTTTATAAAATCCTGAACAATCAAAAAATAGGCCTCATAACCCATCTTTGATATGATACCTATCTCATAATCAAAACGTTTTCTAATATCAGGGGTTACTTCTTTGTATCTCTTTTTAAGACCATCTTCTGCCAATTTTTTAAAGTATGTTCCTATCGTATATCCTTCTGGTACTTCAAAATATGGAAAATGAAACTTACCAAACTCAAACTCAAGATTACACTTTTCTGCAATCTCCTTTGTATTTGTGAGCACCTCAGGGATCTCTTTGAATATCTCTGCCATTTCCTGAGTTGACTTAAAATAGAACTGATCAGAGGAAAATCTCATCCTCTTTGGATCATCAAGGTTTGTCGCAGTCTGGATACAAAGGAGGATATCGTGGGCCTCATGGTCTTCCCACCTAAGATAATGCACATCATTGGTGGCAACTACCTTTATACCAAGATCTTCTCCCAATTTAAGAAGAAGGGGATTTATTTTTTTCTGTTCTGGAAGTCCATGATCCTGGATCTCAAGATAGAAATCTTCACCTACAAGTTCTTTGTACCATTTTGCCACATTATAAGCCTTTTCAATCTCTCCATTTAAGAGAAGCTGGGGAATCTCCCCTTTGAGGCAGCCAGAAAGTATTACAAGTCCCTCATAGTGTTTAGATAAAAGCTCTTTATCTATCCTTGGTTTATAGTAAAATCCATCAATCTGGGCCACAGAAGAAAGTTTTAGCAAATTTTTATAACCTATATCGTTTTTTGCAAGTAAAGTAAGGTGATATGATTTTATCTTGGCTTTAGGTTCCTTTTCGTAAAGGGACTTAGGGGCAACATATGTCTCAAGCCCTATAATAGGCTTTATCCCTGTTTTTTTTGCCTTGTCGTAAAATTCTATCACACCATACATTACTCCATGATCTGTGATAGCTACTGCATCCATTCCAAATTCTTTGGCCCTCTCAATCATATCCTTTATACGACAGGAACCATCCAATAAACTGTATTCTGTATGATTATGAAGGTGAACAAAATCGTTACTGTTCATCTTTTACCCTCTTATCAAGCTCTTCCTGTAATACCTTTCTCACTATTTGAGGATTTGCTCTACCCCTTGTCTCTCTCATTGTCTGCCCTATCAAGAAATTAAAGGCGTTCTTCTTTCCCTTCTTATAATCATTAAGCGATTTGGGATTGTTATCTATAACCTTGTTTATAATATTCCTAATGTCGCCCTCATCTGCAATCTGGGTAAGCCCTTCTTCCTTCATAATTACATCTGGGTCTCGGGTATCCTTCATCATCCTTTCAAAGATCTCTTTTCCCAGCTTTCCAGTGATTACACCATCCTCTACCATTTTTACAAGCTTTGCGATCCTTTTAGGCTCAATCGGCGAACGCTCTATAGGCATTCCTTCTTTATTTAAATATCCCAAAAGTTCACCCATTATCCAATTACTAAGGGGCTTAGGATTATTATAGTGGCTCACAGCCTCTTCATAATAATCTCCCAATTCTTTACTGCTTGCAAGGACATAGGAATCATAAAGAGGCAGACCAAATTCCTCCCTAAACCTCTTTCTTCTCTCCTCAGGTACTTGAGGCATATGTATTTTTATATTATTTATAAATTCATCATCTAAAATAAGTGGAGGTAGGTCCGGCTCTGGGAAATATCTATAATCACTTGCCTCTTCCTTGCTCCTCATAGATGTGGTTATTCCATGGGCCTCATCAAAGTGTCGTGTCTCCTGGACTATAACCTCTCCTGATTCAAGGGCCTTTATCTGCCTTTCTGCCTCATATTCCAGTGCACGCTTTACTGAACGAAAGGAATTGAGGTTCTTTATCTCTACTTTGGTACCCAATTCCTTTTCCCCTTTAGGCCTTACAGATATATTGGCATCACACCTAAGAGACCCTTCTTCCATATTTCCATCACATACCCCTAAATACCTTACGATATTTCTAAGTTCTGTCAAGAAAAGACGTGCCCCCTCTGGGGAATGGATATCAGGTTGGGTTACAATTTCCAAAAGGGGTACCCCTGCCCTATTATAATCCACAAAGGAGTGTCCCCCTTCATGAACAAGTTTTCCTGCATCCTCTTCCATATGAACCCTTACCAGATTTACTCTTTCCTCTTTTCCCTCTTTGGTTACAAAACTTATATATCCTCCCACCCCTATAGGGATATCATACTGAGAGATCTGATAAGCCTTTGGAAGATCTGGATAAAAATAGTTCTTTCTATGAAATCTCGAATATTTGTTTATATCACAGTGAAATGCCAGGCCAGTAGTTATTGCATATTCCAATGCCTTTTCATTCATAACTGGCA
>JALVIU010000109.1 GCA_027028665.1 Candidatus Atribacteria bacterium
TATAAGTATTTAAAAGGTTTAGATTAGATTCCATAATATATATAGGAATAAGATAAACACCATATGGAAGAGCAAGAAGTATAAGTAGTAAGACTAATATAGAGGTCTTCAATTTGAATTCAAATCTTCCAAGTGCATATCCTCCCATAGCACCTAATATAAGTGCAATGATAGATGCAGAAACCGTTACTATAACACTGTTTAAAAAATACCTGTTAAAATCAGGGAGTTGTGTAAAGATATTTATATAGTTTGCGATAGTAAAATGATGGGGGAAAAATGTAATTGGGACTTTATATATTTCTTTTTCAGTCTTAAGAGATGTAAGTGCCATCCAAAGGATAGGTGTTATTGTATAGAAAGCCACAAATAAAAGTGTAACATGTATGACTAATCGGGAAATACCACTCTTTACCTTCATTTATTTTATACCTCTGTTTTTATATATTTTATATTTAAATAAGAAATAATAAGAATAAATATGGCCATTATATAAGATATAGCAGCACCCTTTCCCATTTCAAAATATCTAAATGTTGTTTTATACATAAATGTATAAAGAACATCTACTGTACCTCCACCTCTTGAGACAGCCCATATCTGTTCAAATGCCTTTACAGAGGAAATAATTGCCATAATACCTACCAAAGATATGGAATCCTTAACCAAAGGAATAGTAAGAGAAAAAAAGGACTTTATTCTACCTGCACCATCAATACTTGCAGCTTCATACAATTCTTTTGGTATAGCATACAATCCTGCAAGTATTATAACTACATTAAAGCCAAGATTCTTCCATATAGTAATAATAACAGCAGTTACTATTGTAGATACATCTGTGGCAAGCCATTTAACAGTGGGTAGGTGTAATACCTTAAAGATTGCATCTAATAGGCCATCTGGGTTCAATATCCATATCCACATAAGGGTAGCCATTGTAAGCCCTACGCATACAGGAATAAAAATAAGTGTCCGATATACCCCCGAGGCCCTTATACCTGTGTCTAACAATGCTGCAATAACAGTGGAAAGAATTACCATTGATGGTACATAAAGTGTGATAAGTAATAAAGAATTTCTAAATGCCAATAAAAAATTGGTATCAGAAAAAAGGGCTATATAATTTTTAAGACCTGTAAACTTTGGTGGAGAAGTATCAAGAAAATAAAAATTAGTAAGGCTATACCAAAAAGACTGGACTAATGGATAAAGCATAACAATAAGAATAAAAGCTATGGGCGGTAATAAGAATATATATATGGCCCTTCTCTGGCTCCTCACTGTTTTTCCTCCTTTAGAGAGAATGGGAGAGACTTCTCTCTCCCATTCTGATAAATAATTATTTTCTCATAGTGGAAATCTCTTTGTATATCTTATCACATGCAGAGTCGACATCCATTTTTCCAGTAAGTGCTAAAGTAAGGTATTTAACTGCTGTATCGCTCATCTTAAGCAAATCTTCATATACAGGTAAAGTTTCTCCATTATCTATCGCATTCATAACCTTATCCCAATCAACTTTTAACTTTAAACCTTCTATATTTTGTCTTCTTACAGGGTTTTTACCATAATGGTTGAAACTCCACTGCTGGAACCATTTTGCCTCTATTTCTTCTGCTATAAATTGTTTTGCAAGCTCTACATGTCCTGCCTTTGGTACAATCACCCCACCCATATAGATCATAGTTCCATTTTTGTCTGTACCTGGCACAGGTATGT
>JALVIU010000110.1 GCA_027028665.1 Candidatus Atribacteria bacterium
ATATGATGCATATGAATTGGTTTCAAAACTCAAAAAGACCGTTAGTGTGCCTATTCAGATGCATTCACACTTTACAAGCGGAATGGCAGATATGATGTATCTTAAGGCCATTGAGGCAGGAGTAGATATCATAGATACAGCTATTTCTTCATTGGCACTTTCTACTTCTCAACCTGCCATAGAGCCTTTTGTGGTAGTATTAAAGGATACTGAGTGGGACCTTGGATTTGATTTAGAGGTACTTTCAGAACTTGCAAAATACTTTGCAAAAGTAAAGGAGAAGAGATCCCCTGTAAAGAAAGAGGTAAAGATAGATACAAATGTCCTTATATATCAGATCCCTGGCGGCATGATGTCCAATCTTATTTCCCAGCTTCAGGAGCAAAATGCATTAGATAGATATGAAGAGGTACTTAAAGAGATCCCAAGGGTAAGAGAAGATCTTGGGTATCCTCCATTAGTTACGCCTACAAGCCAGATAGTAGGTATTCAGGCAGTTATGAATGTCTTATTTGGAGAAAGGTATAAGGTTGTCTCTAAAGAGGTAAAGAATTATGTAAAGGGTTATTATGGTAGGCCACCTGCCCCAATAAAGGAGGAGATAAAGAAGAAGATAATAGGAGATGAAGAGCCGATTAGTGTGCGGCCTGCTGATCTTTTACCACCAGAGCTTGAGAAGGCAAGAAAGGAACTAAATGGATATATGGAAAAAGAGGAAGATGTATTGACTTATGCCCTCTTCCCCCAAGTAGCAATTAAATTTTTTAGAGATAGAGAGGCAAAAAAATATAAAATAGATCTGGATTACTGGGATTCCTTGCCAGATAAGGAATTCGTATATCCTGCTTAAAAGGAGGTATTTATGGGTTTAGCTCTTAGAATGTCAAAAATACAGGAATCTATGACCCTTGCCCTTTCTGCAAAAGCAAAGAAGATGAGGAGAGAGGGCATAGATGTGATTAGTCTTTCTGCAGGAGAACCGGATTTTTCTACACCAGATAATATAAAAAACAAGGCAATTGAAGCCCTTTCAAGGGGTTTTACTCACTATACTACTGTAAGTGGTATACCAGAACTAAAGGATGCTATTATTCAAAAGTACAAAAGGGAAAGTAATGTAGACTATAGCCCAAATCAAGTAATAGTATCTACAGGTGCGAAACAGGCACTTTACAATGCTATATTTGCACTTATAGGTCCAGGTGATGAGGTATTAATACCGATTCCTTATTGGGTAAGCTATAGGGATCAGGTAATAATGGCAGAAGGTATACCTGTGTTCATAGACACAGATGAGAAAAGCGGATTTCAATTTAGTATAGATGATGTAAAAAAAAGTTTGACATCTAAGACAAAACTAATTCTTCTAAATACCCCTAATAATCCTACAGGTGTAATATATAATGAAGATGTATTGAAAGAGATTGCCGATTTGGCAATTGAAAGAGATCTTTATATAATAAGTGATGAAATATATGAAAAGATTTCATATGGAGAGATCAGGGTAAGAAGTATAGTAGCCATAGAACCTAAAGTAAAGGAAAGAGCTATCATTATAAATGGTTTTTCCAAGGCATATGCCATGACAGGATGGAGATTAGGTTATGCAGTGGGTCCAGAGGAGGTAATAAAGGCCATGAACAAGATCCAGGGTCAAGTAACCTCATGTCCCAATTCTATTGCACAGTGGGCAGGGGTAGAGGCCCTTACCGGACCCCAGGATGAAGTAGCTCGTATGAGGGATGAATTTAAAAAGAGAAGAGATTTTGTTATGGAGAAATTAGCCGGTATCCCTCATGTGAGCTATGTAAGACCTCAGGGTGCATTTTATATATTTGTAAATATCTCTTATTATTTTAACAAAGTGTACAAAAATTACAAAGTAGCCGATTCTCTTAGTATGAGCGAATATCTTTTAAATGAAGAGAAAATAGCCCTTGTGCCAGGTTCTGCATTTGGAAAAGAAGGATACTTAAGGCTTTCTTATGCAACAAGTAAAGAGAATCTTGAAAAGGCATTGGATAGGCTAAAGAGTGGGCTTTTGAAGTTGACATAGGAGATAGAGATGAAGTCATATAGAAAAGAATTGTGGTTTAATACCCCAGAAAGGGTTGCTTTTATAAACATCACTCCTGAGGTGGAGAAGGCAGTTAAAGAAAGCGGGATAAGAGAAGGACTCTGTCTTGTAAATGCAATGCATATTACTGCATCTGTATTTATAAATGATGATGAGCCAGGATTGCATGAAGATTATAAAAGATGGTTGGAATCCCTTGCACCTCATGCCCCTATCTCTCAGTATCTTCATAATAGAACAGGAGAAGATAATGGTGATGCTCATCTAAAAAGACAGGTAATGGGAAGAGAGGTAGTAGTAGCAATAACAGATGGAAGACTAGATTTTGGTCCTTGGGAACAGATCTTTTATGGAGAGTTTGATGGACGAAGAAGAAAAAGGGTTCTTATAAAAATAATAGGAGAATAGATACAGTTTATGAGGCTTGTAGGAATAAAATACTTATATGGTAGAAATTTCAAACTGGGAATAAATCTTTATGGCGTAGATGGAAAGCTGCTTTTAGCACGAGGTGCTACTCTTACACCTCGTGCTATTGATCATCTAAAGAAGATCGGGATATGGGAGGTCTATATAGAAGATCCCGATACTACTGATATAGCAGTGGAAGGGGTTTTGGATGAACTTACGAGAAGAAAGATCTTAATGGCAATTAATAAAGAATTTTCAAAGACCAGAATTGTTGAGGATAGGAAGTTTTTAGATATAGATCTTGAGGTATTTCGGGGTATTGTAAAAATAATATTAAAACATATATTTTTAAATAAACAAAAGCTTATAAATCTTTTAAATCTTAAAACTTTTGATGACTATATATATGTCCACTCTCTTGATGTAACAATTTATTCTCTTATATTGGGGGTAGAGCTTGCCATACATGATGATAAGTTGGAACTTTTGGGTTTAGGGGCTATATTGCATGATGTAGGTAAGCTTTTTTTGCCCTCACATATAATAAATAAAGAAGAAAAACTCACAGAAGAAGAGTACAATATTTTAAAATCTCATGTATTAATAGGATATGATATTCTGGGTAAAATAATAGGAATGCCGACACTTTCTAAGACTATTACCCTTTTTCATCATGAGAGATATGATGGAACTGGATACCCAAGGGGACTTAAAAATGGAGAAATTCCTCTTTTTCCTCGTATAGTAGCTATTGCAGATGTATATGATGCATTAACTTCAGATAGACCCTGGAGAGAGGCATTTCTTCCTCATATGGCCCTGGAATATCTATTAAGTGGTGGAGATACACTTTTTGAAAAGAGACTTGTAAGAACTTTTATGGAAAAAATAGCTGTATATCCACTTGCTACTACAGTAAAACTGACAACAGGGGAGATTGGTGTAGTTAGAGATGTTAAGCCTGGTTTTTCCTCAAGGCCTACAGTAAGAATACTATATGACTCCTCAGGTAGAAGACTTAAAAGTGATGAGATATATGAGATAAATCTATTAGAAAAACCTTCTATTTTAATAGAAAAGGTTGTAAAAGCTGTAGACCCAAAAGACGAGAAAGGAGAAAATGAAAATATTAATAAAGTGGCAAGTTAAAATCTTTTTTATAAGTTTAATATTTTTTTTATTCCCAATCTCTTATGGTATGGCATCTTTTTATAACAAAGGGGAAGTAGCTATAGGATATGGTTATAGTATAGGAGAGGGATTGGAGATAAAAGATAGAATAGAGGTAGGATTTGGAATAGGTCATAAACTTTCACTTAATTTTAATAAATCTGGTGCTGATTTTGATTTTGGTGTACTTTATAATTTAGGTTTTCCTTTTAAGCAAAAAGGTATTGCCTCTTGGTATGGTAAAGAAGACCACGGAGACCTTACCGCAAGTGGTGAACCCTATAATATGTATGCTTATACAGCAGCTCATAAGACTTTACCTTTTGGCACATTAGTCAAGGTTATAAACTTAAAAAATGGAAAAAGCGTTGTAGTAAGAATAAATGATAGAGGTCCTTTTGTAAAAAACCGTATAATAGATCTCTCATATGCAAGTGCAAAAAAAATTGGCTTAATAAAAGATGGAACTGCTCCTGTAATTATTCAGGCACTTGATGTCTCTGGCCTTTCCTTAAGTATGGGCTATCATATAGGTCCTTATAAAGATATCTTTCATATTGGTGGAGTATTAGAATTTCCTATAATAAAGGATATATCAGGTATATTTGAACTTAAATTCTCTCCAGAAGATGAGGAATTTCTATATGGGGGAGGGGTACTTATAAATATTTCCTATCCCTTCAAGGTAAAGATTGGTATAGATAAATCATCTCTTTTTCACTCTCCGAATATTTTTCTTGAAATGATGCTAAAGTTTTAAACTCCTCTTGTCAAAACTGCATATTGATGATATAATTTGTAAGTCTGCCATCCTTGTCCTTAATAGTTAGGGACCGATAAAGACCATAAGGAGGTGAAAAGGTGAAAAGAAAATATGAGTTGATGGCAATTTTTGTACCAGAATTGGATGAAGAGGCTGTGAAATCTGAGATAGAAAAAATCAAAGATATTATAGCTTCTAAAGATGGGGAAGTAGAAAAGGTAGATAATTGGGGTAAAAGGACCCTTGCATATGAAATTAAAAAAAGAAAAGAAGGCACATATGTAATTTTTAATTTTGTTCTTCCTTCATCTGAAGTTCTAAGCTTTAAAAATATCCTAAAGCTCAATGAAAATATATTGAGATTTATGATTATAAGAGAAGAATAAAGGAAGTGAGGATTTGAAAGGACCTTTTCTTAATAAGGTTTTATTTGTAGGTATAGTTGCTTTTCCCCCTGAGTTAAAATATACATTAAGTGGGGTTCCAGTACTTACATTTCAACTAAAGGTAGGTAGAAATGTTTCTGCTAATCAAAAGAAAGAAGAAGTTTATGATTATTTTACTATAATAGCATGGAAAAGTTTAGCAGAGGATGTAAGTAGAGTATTAAAAAAAGGAGATATAGTATATATTGAAGGAAGAATAAGAATACGTACCTATGAGAAGAGAACAGGTGAAAGGAAAAGCATACTCGAGATAATAGCTAATGAGATACATATTCTAAATTCTGCGAATCCAGAAAAGGAGGATACAAATGGCGGCAACTAAAAAGAGAGATTTTAGATTTAGGAGGCCAAGAAAGAAAGTCTGTACATTTTGTGCGGATAAAGTGAAAATTGATTATAAAGACGTAAGTAGATTAAAAAGATTTATAAGTGAAAGAGGCAAAATATTACCTAGAAGAACAACGGGTACATGTGCTAAGCATCAAAGAGAACTTACTATAGCAATAAAAAGAGCAAGGGAGATGGCACTTCTTCCTTTCGTGGTAGAATAAATATACTATTATGATACCCTGCATATGCAGGGTATCATATAGAACAATTATGCAAAAATTTTCTACGCAAAAAATAACCGAAGGGGCAATATTGGCTGCCCTATTTTTTATTTTATCTCTTTCGAGTATATATTTGCCCTTAGTGGGAGTATTTTTATCCTTTTTATCTCCTCTTCCCATTCTTATTTTAACTATACGGCAGGGGCTTAAGATATCGATATCATCTGCTATAATAGGCGCAGTACTTGTAAGTATTTTTTCTACTTTTTTTCAAGGAATATTTGTATTATTTCAGTATGGGATTTTAGGAATTATATTAGGATATACTATAGCAAAAGGATATGATATTTATCGTATCTTTTTAATAGGGGTAGGGACATCTCTCCTTGCAAAAGCTATAATAATCATCCTTAGTATGTGGATTACAGATGTGAACCCATTAGCTTTGAATATCTCCTATATGGAAAAGAGCCTTGAAAGTAGTTTTAGGATGTATTCTAAACTGGGAATCCCTGAAGAGAATATTGAAAATATACAAAAATCCTTTAAAGATGCACTAAAATTTATAAAAATTGCCCTTCCATCTATATTTATACTTGCATCAATATTCGATGTGTTTTTAAATTATAGCATAGCTTATGTGGTATTAAAGAGATTAAGATATGATATTCCAAAACTTCCAAAATTCAGAGAATTAAGAGGAAATTTAAGCTTTGTAATAGGATTTTTATCTGGATTAATTCTTTCTGTATCTTTTGGACATGTTCCAGTCTTATTTAGAATAGGCGCAAATTTACAGCTATTTTTTACCATTGTATTTTTTATTCTGGGCCTATCCCTTGTATCCTATATCCTACATAAAATAAAGGTTCCTGGATATGGAAGGATTTTAATATATATACTTCTTATCTTTCAACCAATCTTTTCTCAATTTATTTTGTGGATTGGCCTTTTAGATGTTTTTTTTGATTTTAGGACAATGATAGAAAATAAATTTAATAGTAAAAGGAGGTAATATATATGAAGTTAGTACTTATGAAAGATGTAGAAAAATTAGGCAGAGAAGGGGATGTAGTTGAGGTAAAGCCCGGCTATGCCAGAAACTACTTATTGCCTAAAAAACTTGCGGTAGAGGCAACCCCTGCCAATCTAAAGCTTGCAGAAAAAAAGAGGGAGCAAAGGCTTAAGAAAGAACAAGAGAAGATAGAGAAGATGAAGAATCTTGCAGAAAAGTTGAGTGGTGCAAAGATTGTATTCTACAAAAAGGCGGGCGAAAAGGATAGACTTTTTGGTTCAGTTACCTCTAAAGAGATCGCAGAGAAAATAAAAGAGGTATATGATGTAGATATTGATAAAAAGAATATTTATCTTGAACATCCTTTGAAGGAGATAGGAAATTTTGAGGTAGAAGTCCATCTCTATGAAGATATAAATACAAAAATTGAAGTAATTATAAAACCTCTTGAAGAAAAGGAGGAAGAAAAAGAATAGGTATGCTACTTGAGAGAGTCCCCCCTCAAAATATTGAAGCAGAACAGGCCACCCTTGGTTCTATGCTTATAAGCAAAGAGGCGGTTTATGAAGTGGTAGACATATTATATCCAGAGGATTTTTACAGAGAATCCCATAAGAAGATTTACAGTGCAATACTTGACCTCTTTCGAGAGGATAAGGCAATAGATATTATAACTGTTTCAGAAAAATTAAAAGAATATAAAATTTTAGATGAGGTAGGGGGGATTCCTTATCTTGCAGAACTTGTAGACAGTGTTCCAAGTGCAAGTAATGTAATATACTATGCAAAAGTAGTAGAAAAAAAGGCTATATTGAGGAGTCTTATAAAAGCAGCTACTGATATAATAACCATTTCTTATGATGAGACAGAAGATGTAATGGATATACTTGATAAAGCGGAAAGATCTATATTTGAGGTATCTGAAAAGAGAAGTAGAGGATATATATTAAGCCTAAAAGAACTTGTTTCAAAAACGGTTGGAGAGCTTGAAGTCCAATATAATACTGGAGAAATTGTAACCGGTCTCCCCACGGGCTTTAATCGTTTTGATGAGATGACTACAGGTTTTCATCCATCAGACCTCATAATAATTGCAGGGAGGCCAGGTATAGGAAAAACTGCATTTACCTTAAATATTGCCCAATACTTAGGAGTAGTGAAAAAAAAGCCTGTACTTTTCTTTAGTCTTGAGATGTCAAAGGAACAGATTGTGGAGAGGATGCTGTGTTCAGAAGCAAGGGTAAATGCTCAGAGGCTTCGCCAAAGACATCTTATAGAGTCTGATTGGCCAAAACTTACCATGGCTGCAGGAAGGCTCGCAGATGCGCCTATATATATTGATGATACTCCAGGACTCTCAGTATTAGAGGTAAAGGTAAAATCCAGAAGGGCAAAGATGAGATATAATATAGAGGCAGTTTTTATCGATTACTTACAGCTCATGAGTTCTGGCAATAAAAGAAAGGAAAATAGGCAGCAAGAGATATCTGAAATATCAAGATCTCTTAAATCTCTTGCAAGAGAATTAGGTGTTCCGGTGATTGCGGCTTCTCAGTTAAGTAGAGCAGTAGAGTCAAGGGAAAACAAGAGACCTCAACTTTCAGACCTTCGTGAAAGTGGTGCAATTGAACAAGATGCAGACCTTGTGGTATTTATATTTAGGCAGGCCTATTATGATAAAATTAAAGGAAAAAAGAGAGAAGATACTCAGGAGGCAAATATTGCAGAAATCATCATTGGAAAGCAGAGGAATGGGCCGATTGGCACAGTAAAACTTACTTTTAGAGAGGAGTATGGAAGATTTGAGAATCTTACAACTATTGTACCAGATGAATAAATGATACCCTTTCTTGCTTTTATTGTTTCTTTCTTTATATCTTATTTCCTTATACCTTACATAAAGAAGTTCGGCATAAGGACTAATATACTTGCATACCCAAATGAGAGAAGTGTGCATGAGGTACCTATTCCTACCATGGGGGGTCTCTCTTTCTTTATAAGCTTCTTGTTTTCATTTCTACTTTTTGGGACTAGTTCTTCGCAAAAACCATTTCTTTTAGGTGCAATTATTATTTTTATTGTAGGGTTAATAGATGATAGTACAGATCTAAAGCCTATGATAAAACTTTTAGGGCAAATAATTGGAGTAGGTGTATTTCTTCTTTTTTATATAATTATCTTTCCACATTCTATATTGAAAAATCCTTATATACTTTTTCTGGGATACATTTTTGTTTTGGTTGCTATAAATGCTATAAATCTTACAGATGGATTAGATGGCCTTGCAGGAGGAATTTTTGTAATATCTTCTCTTATATTTCTATATATACTTGTGTCAGAGAAAGAGATCGTTTTACTTATATTCTCTCTTATCGGAGGGGTAATAGGATTTTTGTTTTTTAATTTTTATCCTGCATTTATATTTATGGGAGACACAGGGAGTAACTTTTTAGGATTTTCCTTAGGGGTGCTTTCTTTATATACTATAGAAGTATATAATATATTTCCAGGTATACTTTATGTTTTTCTTATTCTCTCTGTTCCCATACTTGATACAGTCTTTGCCATTATAAGACGCTTTATTAGGAAACAGCCCATATTTAAAGCAGATAAGGGTCATATACACCACATACTCATTAGTTTAGGAGTTTCTCATCCAATGGCTGTAATTATTATATGGATTTTAGTGGCTTTATCCTTTATCCCTGTCTTTTTAGTTAATTTTGTAAAAGCAAGATTAATTCCGTCTCTTTTTATTGTATTTTTTTACTATTTTGTATTAATTTGCGGTATAATATATATAAATAGACTAAAAAAGAGGGGGCGAAAAGATTGAAGAGATTCTATATATTTTTTCTTTTTATATTAGGGATTTTTGCACTTTTAAGTATTGCATACGCGGATACTTTTATAATTGCACCAGATGGATCATTGGCTGATTGGAAAGGGATAAAACCTTTTACCCTTTCTGATCCAAAATATATTGTATATAATAGGGCTTTATGGCATGGGAAAAACGATCTAAGTGCAAAACTTTATATTACCTCATCTAAAAAATATTTATATATAGGTATCAAGGTAAGGGATGATTCCATTGTAGAGGCTCATAAGGATGATATAGGAGAAATATTAAGAAGTGACCATATAGAGGTGTGGGTAGATACCAATCCAGAGAGAAAAAATAGAGATAAAATGGATAAATATGTGCATCAATTTATTTTTAAACTTACATCTGGAAATGGCAATTGTATAGAGTTATATCCAGATAATGTAGAGCATATTAATACTATAGAGTATGCATATAGAAGAATAAAAGATGGGTATGTATTTGAGGCAAAGATTCCAGGCTTTTTATTAAATGCTCCAGAGGTGAGATTGTCCTCTTTAGGTATATTAGTAGATGTGGTGGACATAGATAAGGATGAGAGGGCAAGACAGGGTGTATTTTTATCTTTATCCCCAGGTAGAAAATGGGGAAAACCCAATACCTTTTATAAGTTAAATCTTTCTCCTCCCCTATATACTTTTGAAATATATAATGTAGCTTCTTATAGAGCCCTTTTCTACTCAGATGTAAAATTTTTAGATAGAAATTTAGTATTTTATGCTAATTATTCAGATCATTCCTGGGTAGAATGCATCCACATTCTATCCTCTTTGAAAGGGAAAAAGTTGTTTTCAAAAAAATTTCCTATGGTAAATATCTATCCAGAAATAGTACACTATAATAAAAATACGACATTTATTACAATAAGAGGAGAGACTCTACTGGGATACCCTGTATTGGAAGTATTTTTGATTTCAAAAGAGAGCTGTCAAAATATTGGTTTAGTAGTGTCAAAAGGATTAAGTGTATATCCTACCTTTGAAGATGTAGATGGTGATGGAAAACCTGAGATAGTATTGAATTATAGAGATGGTATACGCAAATATAAATATCTAAATGGGAGGTATAGACTTACAAATTGAAACCAATAGTACTTAAAGTGCCAGTTGAACCAAATCCAGTAGAGATAAAGAAATATCTTGGAGAGAAAAAGGGTGTAACCCAGATTGGCCCCAATATAGAAGAGATCATAGAGAGAATGATAAAAATAGGGAAAGACCTTACTTCTCCTATGGGTGCATATAGTGTTATGAAGATATTAGAAAGGTATGAAGATATGATAAGACTTGAAAAATTTGTACTCCCGGGAAAACGGATATCCCATGTGTTAAAAAACAGTTTATATGTAGTCTTACTTGCAACAACCATTGGAAATAAATTGGAGAAAAAGGTAGAGGACCTGGAAAAGGAGAAGAGATTTACAGAGGCACTTATATTGGATGCAGTGGGTTCAACTACATCTGATCAGGCTATGGATTTTCTGCATGCCAATATAAGAGGAGAATTTCAACGCAAAGGCTTTTCCCTTACAATGAGATTTAGCCCCGGTTATGGAGACCTCCCCTTAAATATTCAGCCTGACCTTATTCACTTTTCTGGAGGAGAACAGATAGGGATAGAGGTTACCTCATCCTATATGATGATTCCCAGAAAGTCTGTAAGTGCTATTATAGGACTTGATAAATAGAAAGGAGTTACACAGATGGAAGATATCCTTAAGCGATTAGAAAAGGGTGTGCTTATATTGGATGGTGCTATGGGTACAGAGCTTTATAAAAGAGGACTTGACCCGTTTGCCATCCCTGAAGAGCTAAATCTTACCAATCCAGAAATGATTATATCTGTTCATAGAGATTATCTGGATGCAGGGGCAGATATTCTTACTACCAATAGCTTTGGTGGAAATAGATATAAACTCACACTAAAAGGACTTGGGGATAAGGTATATAATATAAACAGACGGGCTGCCGAGATTGCAAGAGGTGTTGCAAAAGATAAGGCGTATGTAGCAGGCTCTATGGGGCCTATAGGAAAAATGATTGCACCCCTTGGCGATATTTCCTTCGAAGAGGCAGTCTCGTATTATAAAGAACAAGGTAAGGCGCTGGCAGATGGAGGAGTAGACTTTTTTCTGGTTGAAACACAGATAGATATACAAGAGGTAAAGGCTGCTATTTTAGGACTTAGGGATGCTGCAAATCTTCCTATTGCAGTATCTATTACGTATACAGAAGGAACCCTTACAGTTACAGGGACATCACCAGATATTGCAGGTGTAAATGTGGAGGCATTTGGCGCAGATATTGTAGGTACCAATTGTGGTGCTGACCCCTTTATTTTTCCGGAACTTATAGATCTTCTAAGGCCTAACACAAGCCTTCCCATTATTACATATCCCAATGCAGGCCCCCCTGATAGATGGGATGAGGTATCCCCTGAGGTATTCTATTCTCTCATTGAGTCATTATATAAGAAAGGTGCTAATATAGTTGGGGGGTGTTGTGGTACTACCCCATATCATATAAAGCTATTGGCAAGTAGACTAAAAGGTAGAGAACACGCCGTAAATTACCATTCGATAAAGCCGAAGTTTGCCTTAACAGGAAGAAACAAGAAGGTTATACCGGGAGAGAAGACTATTGTTATAGGTGAACGTATAAACCCTTCACGGAAAAAAGATTTCCTGGAAGAACTTAGAAACGGAAATCTTGAAACCCTAAAGAGGGAAGCTATAGATCAAGAAACAAATGGGGCAGATATGTTAGATCTTAATGTAGGGGTACCCCAGGCAGATAGAAAAAAGATAATGAGAATGGCAACAGAAGAGCTTATAAAGCTTTCAAAACTTCCTTTAGTATTTGATAGTGATGAGGTGGATGTATTAGAAGAAGGACTAAGAATCTATCCGGGCAAGCCCCTTATAAATTCTACTACATCTAAAAAAGAAGACCTTATGCAAAAACTTCCTATTGCAAAAAAGTATGGTGGAGGGATAGTAGTTTTACCTATTACAGAAGATGGTATTCCAGAAACTGCAAAAGAGAGAGTAAAGGCCCTTGAAATTGTTTTTAAATTGGCAGAGGAGTTTGGCATTCCATTTTCTCATCTGATAGTAGATCCCCTTGTACTACCCCTTGGGGCAAAGGATGTTCGAGTAACCTTGGATACTCTAAAGATGATAAAAGAGAGTTTTGGAGTTTATACTATTATGGGGGTCTCCAATGTATCCCATGGACTACCCTTTAGGGCGAAGATAAACAACACATTTTTATCTATGGCTATTCAGAATGGATTAGATATGGTAATAATGGATCCCCTTCAAGAAGGAATGAAGGAGACTGTATTAATATCTGATTTTATATTAAGAAAAGATGAAAAAGGTACACGATTTATAGGTTTTGCCCAAAATCAGACAGCTACATTCCAGATAAATGATCTTAGGGATATGATTATATATGGAGAAAAAGAAAAGGCCCAGAAGGAGGCAAAAAGGCTCATACAAGAAGGAAGGGAACCTTTCTCATTGATAGAGGACTTTATTATGCCTGCCCTTCAAGTAGTAGGGGAAAAATACGATAAAAAGATTTTCTTTCTTCCACAGCTTATATCTTCTGCAGAAGTAGCACAGGCTATATTTGAAATAGTAAAGTCTCATATGAAGAAGATGGATACAAGGAAAAAGGCAACCATACTTATGGCTACAGTAGAGGGAGATTTACACGACTTGGGGAAGAGAATCGTTGGCCTTGTGTGTGATAGTTTTGGGTATAAAACTATAGATTTAGGAAAGGATGTACCGGTAAAAGATATAATCTCTGCTATTGAAAAATATAAACCAGATGCAGTAGGGCTAAGTGCGCTTATGACTACTACATTAAAGAGTATGGAAAAAGGCGTAAAAAAGATAAAAGAAAAATTCCCACATATCTTTGTAATGGTTGGAGGGGCAATGGTAACAAAGAGTTTTGCAGAAAGTATCGGAGCAGATGGGTATGGGAGAGATGCCTTTGGGGCAGTAAAGTTATTGGAAGAAAAGTTTGCAAAATAGATAAATGGAGGAAACCTTATGGAGAGAGAAGAGAGACCTTGGGGAAGATATGAGGTACTTGAAGAAGGAGATACATACAAGGTAAAGAGGATAGAAGTAGATCCAGGAAAGAGATTAAGTCTTCAATCCCATAAAAAGAGGAATGAATATTGGGTCGTAGTAAAAGGACCTGCAGGTATAGTACTTGATAATGAGGAATTTCTCTTAGAAGAGGGGAAGATGGTTTATATTCCTATAGGTGCAAAACATAGGCTTTTTAATACAAATGATTATACTATAAAGGTAATAGAGATACAGTATGGCACATACTTTGGAGAAGATGATATAATAAGATATGAAGATGATTATAAAAGAGCGTGAGGGGAGGGCTATGTATGGATGATTTTGAGAATAAGGATACAATCAATAATCCAAGAGAATCAGAAGGATTAAGTGAAGATGTAAATAAAGAAATAGTAAAAGATAAAATTAATGCGGAGAAAGAAATCCAAGATAATACCTATGAAGAAGGGGTAAATGCTGAAGAGAAAAAAGAGATAGAGAAGGAAGGGGAAGAAACTAAAACCTTACCTAAGCTTGAGAAGCTTGAAGAGTGGAAATATGCCTTCTTGAGGGTTCATTATAGATTTATTCCATTTTTTCATAAGGACTATATTAAGAGTAGAAGATGGTTTGGGTTTTTAGGACCTTTTCATCCCTATGGGATACTTAATAATGTCTATAGATTTCTTGCAGATGTATTTGAATATAAAAACAAAAAAAGAAAGTATATAGGAACTATTACAGAGCCAGGAATAAAAGAGAAAAAGTATCGTACCATCTATTACCGTGCTATGTTTATTTATACACCTTCTGGTGAATTAGATCCTACAAATGAAATATGTGAAGATACTCCTCAGGAACACAGAATAAACATTGATCCTGAAAAGCCACCAAAGCTCTGTTTTTATGCCAATCTTCAAAGTATAACTCCCCCTGATTATTTTAAAGATCATCAAGTGCAACAAAGAGAAAAAGAGTTTCACGAAACCATCTGGGCAGTTCCTATAAATGCATTAAAATATATACCTGTACTTATCTTTTCCAAGAAGAAGACAAAGATTATGGAATTAGGAGAACTATATGATATAAATAATGAGTTTGTAAAAGGTGATGGAGATCTTACACTGAATGAAAATGTGATAAAGAAAATACTTACATTGGGAGCAGTAGCTTTTGATCTTGAGTACACAAAAGAGGGGACCTCTTTTAGAGTAGCATCTATCCATAGAGCTCCATGGAAGAGATTACTTACCTTTGGTATATGGAAAGATTACTATATAAAGATTTATGATGAAAGGTATAATAGACTAGATTTTAAAGTCTTTCTTTCCCTTATTACTGATATGATTAATAATAGAGGAAGAATTAGAAAGCATGTGAGAGGAAATATGGAATTAAAAGTTCCTGTAAGGAATATTATGCGTTATTCTACCTAATCTTTTATTTTATCTTATCAAGTACTCCTTCATCAAGCGCCCTTTCTACCTTGGAGAGGGCGTCTTTTAGATCATCTAATAATTCCAGTGAGATCATAAGACCCTTTTTAGATGGTTTATATTCATCATCATTTCCCTTAAAATAAACT